>NZ_JAAZQW010000003.1:8635-112309 GCF_012371415.1 Acinetobacter sp. A3 | reverse complement strand
TGACCGACTCAGGCTCTAGTTACACGCTTGGCAACAAGACATTAACAGAGTGCGAATTAGTCCTTGACTATGTTTGAATACATTTTAAGGAACAGCAAATTGTGCAATCTTTGGAAGGTGGTATTTTAACTCAGCTGCACGTTCGTGAAGGTGAAATTGTCAAGCAAGGTCAAGTTTTAGCACAACTCGACCCAACGCGTTTTGCCTCGAATGTTGGTGAGTCCACATCATTATTGCTCGCAGCACAGGCCACAGCTGCACGCCTGCGCGCAGAAGTGAATGGCACCGCCTTGTCTTTCCCTGCCGAAGTATTAAAAGAGCCGCAACTGGTCAATGAAGAAACAGCATTGTATCGCTCACGCCGCGCCAATTTAGAAGAATCTTTGTCTGGACTAAAACAAGCTCTGACACTGGTAGAGCAAGAACTGGCCATGACCGAACCGTTGGTTGCCAAAGGTGCAGCCAGCGAGGTAGAAGTACTGCGTTTAAAACGTGAAGCCAATAATTTACGCAATCAAATGAGTGATGTGCGCAATCAGTATTATGTGAAATCACGTGAAGAACTGGCCAAAGCCAATACCGACATTGAAACTCAGGCACAAGTGGTAAAAGGCAAATCAGATAGCTTGAGCCGCACGCTGTTTAAATCACCTGTACATGGCATTGTCAAAGAAATTGATGTGATGACTTTGGGCGGTGTCGTTCCGCAAAACGGCAAGCTGATGACCATTGTACCGCTAGATGAACAACTGCTGGTCGAAGCACGAATTTTGCCGCGTGATATTGCATTTATTCGCCCTGATCAAGACGCTTTGGTGAAAATTAGCGCCTATGATTATTCAATTTATGGTGGCTTAAAAGGCAAAGTAACCGTGATTTCGCCCGATACCTTACGAGATGAAGTCAAACAAGATCAATTTTATTATCGGGTCTATATTCGTACTGATTCCGACCAACTGAGCAATAAAGCAGGTCAAAATTTTAGCATCACCCCGGGTATGGTTGCGACCGTGGATATTAAAACTGGAGAAAAAACGGTATTGGATTATCTCATCAAGCCATTTAACAAAGCCAAAGAAGCCTTACGTGAGCGTTAAAACAATCTGGCTTCATCAAAATTTGGTTTTACCCTAACAGCAACAGCGCTTTAGACGGGATTGGTCACATCCTGTCTAAAGCGAGTACCTATTTTTGGAATAACCTCCAGTAACGCCCCTCATCCTAAAGGCTTGATTTACTGGATGCGCTCAGTTGCTGGTTTTTCTAATTCCAGCCGCACTCCAATTGCCTAAATAATCTACACCAAACAGTAAAATAACAATTTACGCCCCTTTGCAAGCCTTGCAGCACTGTGTATAACCATAAGTCATGCAATGAAAATGATAAGCATAGGCAAAACAGGGCAAAAAGCGTTAGACTATGCGTCTATGTCAGTAAAATGTCGTTCCAGACAAATCAGAAGGTGAAGGTAGATGCCGCTCAATACTGTTGAAGAGCTCGTAGCAGATATCCGTGCAGGAAAAATGGTCATCCTGATGGATGATGAAGACCGTGAAAATGAAGGCGATTTAGTCATTGCCGCAACTCACGTTCGCCCTGAAGATATCAACTTCATGATTACTCATGCACGTGGTCTTGTGTGTCTGACCTTAAGTCGTGACCGTTGCCAGCAATTGAACCTACCTTTAATGGTCGATGCCAACGGTGCGCAACATGGCACAAACTTTACCTTATCCATTGAAGCTGCTGAAGGCATTACGACCGGTATTTCTGCCGCAGAACGTGCGCATACCATTCAAACTGCAGTCGCTGCACATGCCAAGCCTGCCGATATTGTTCAGCCCGGGCATATTTTCCCACTCATGGCACAGCCAGGTGGCGTTTTGCACCGTGCCGGTCATACCGAAGCAGGTTGTGACCTTTCTCGTTTGGCAGGTTTAGAACCAGCATCGGTAATTTGTGAAATTATCAATGAAGACGGCACCATGGCGCGTCGTCCAGATTTAGAAGTTTTTGCTGAAAAACATGGCCTCAAAATTGGCACCATTGCAGATTTAATCCACTACCGTATGACCAATGAGCAAACTGTAGAGCGTCTAGATCAGCAAAGCATTGACACCGAATATGGCACGTTTGACTTGTATCGCTACCGTGAATTGGGTAACCCAGATATTCACTTAGCATTAGTCAAAGGCGAGCCTAAAGAAGGCGTGACCACAGTCCGTGTGCATGGTTTTAATCCAACACGTGACTTGCTCAAACTAAACAAAGCAGACGGTTCCGCAACTTGGAATTTAGACCGTTCGCTTAAAGAAATTGCAGACAGCGAACGTGGTGTTTTGGTGTGGATTGGTCAGGGGCAGTTACAGGACTTGGGCCCAGCCCTAGATAGCCTAAAAACCCCGAAACAGGGCAAAGCCAATGCTGCATTGTCTCAGCAATATCAAACCATTGGCGTGGGTGCACAAATTTTACGTGATTTAGGCGTTGAAAAAATGAAGCTGCTCAGCTCACCATTACGTTTCAATGCTTTATCAGGCTTTAACTTAGAAGTGGTGGAATATATCACCGCAGATCCAACATCAGAGAAATAATCGAGGTTGCTATGGCAATTCGCCGTATTGAAGGTTTATTACATCTCGCTAGCGAAGGCCGTTATGCGATTTTAGTCGGTCGTTTTAATAGTTTTGTGGTTGAGCATTTGCTTGATGGCGCAATTGACACATTGAAACGTCATGGCGTATCAGAGGATAATATCACTGTTGTTCATGCACCAGGCGCATGGGAACTTCCTGTAGTCGCTAAAAAATTGGCTGCATCGAATGGTTATGATGCCATTATTGCGCTAGGCGCAGTCATCCGTGGCAGCACGCCACACTTTGACTTTGTGGCAGGCGAATGTGCCAAAGGTTTAGGCGTGGTCGGTCTAGACACAGGCTTACCAGTGATTAACGGTGTATTGACTACGGACAGTATTGAACAAGCGATTGAACGCTCTGGAACAAAAGCAGGTAATAAAGGAAGTGAAGCTGCCTTAACTGCAATTGAAATGGTTAACTTGTTAAAGGCTATTTAACGCTATGTCGCAAACACTTCAAGCAACTTATGCAGCAAAACGTAAAGCACGTCGTTTTGCTGTGCAAGGTATTTATGAATGGCAGATGAGCCACAATCCAGTACATGAGATTGAAGCACGTACCCGTGTGGAAAATGCCATGCACAAAGTGGATCTCGGCTATTATCATGAATTGTTGACTCAAGTGGTTGCCAATCATGAAGCATTGGATGCATTACTGGTGCCTGTTCTTGATCGTGATATTCAAGCCCTAGATGGTGTTGAACTCGCTACCTTACGTTTAGGTGCGTATGAGTTAGAACAACATCTAGAAATTCCATACCGTGTCGTACTGGATGAAGCGATTGAACTGGCCAAACACTTTGGCGGTGCAGACAGCCATAAATACATCAATGGTGTATTAGACCGTCTTGCCAACAGCTTGCGTGCAGAAGAAAAGCAACAAAGCAACTAATTCAAATTATTGAGTCGATTGTTGTATGGCTGAGTTTTCTATTATTGATACCTATTTCAACAGACCGCATCCCGATGCTGTCGATTTAGGTGTCGGTGATGACTCAGCCTTGCTTACACCTCCCCCCCAACAACAGTTGGTGAT
Source organism: Acinetobacter sp. A3 (assembly GCF_012371415.1). NCBI lineage: Bacteria > Pseudomonadati > Pseudomonadota > Gammaproteobacteria > Moraxellales > Moraxellaceae > Acinetobacter > Acinetobacter sp. A3. Next base: position 108,635 of record NZ_JAAZQW010000003.1, on the reverse strand, counting down.
TTGTGCCGACACGCTCATCGCAGGACGACACTTCCCCCTCGACACCTCCCCGCATGCCATTGGCTGGAAAGCCGTTGCAGTAAATTTATCGGATATTGCAGCGATGGGTGCAACTCCGCACAGTATTTTATTGGCCTTGAGCCTACCCCAAATTGATCACGACTGGCTAAAAGGCTTTAGTCAGGGTTTACATGATTGTTGCGATCAATTTGGCGTGCGCTTAATTGGTGGCGACACGACTCAGAGTCCACATCTCACCATTTCCGTTACTGCCTTAGGCTGGATTGAACACGGACAAGCCATTACCCGTTCAGGCGCGCAAGTCGACGATTATATTTGCGTCAGCGGACAAGTCGGTGATGCCGCTTTTGGTTTAGATCATCTCGATCACCCCTTAAAACAACGCCTCGACTACCCAACACCACGTTGTCAACTTGGACAACAACTCAAAGGCTTGGCTTCAAGCATGATTGATGTTTCAGATGGCTTAGCTCAAGATTTGGGACATATTCTCAAAGCCTCTCAGGTCGGTGCTTGTATTGAACTCAGCCAACTGCCTATAGATGCTGCATTAACCGAATTACCACAACAAAAGCAGTGGCAATATGCCTTGGCAGGTGGCGATGACTATGAGTTATGCTTTACAATAAGCCCACAAAATTATCAGCAGCTTTTGCAAAAACCGCTGAATACCTCTATTCATATTATTGGCAAAATTAACAACCAAAACCGCTTAAGCTTTGAACAGAATGGCGTAGATCGTTCACTTCATTTTCATGGATACCAACACTTTGCACAAACCCGCGATTAATTTCAAAGCCATGTCTTGGACTGACCGACTGATTGTCTGCTGTGGTGTTGGCTTCGGTTCAGGTCTACTGCCCAAAGCACCTGGTACCTTTGGTTCGGCCTTTGCCCTACTCTTCATTCCCATTTGGTTCGCACTTGGTTTCATTCCAAGCCTTTTTGCCATTGCTATGATGTCCCTGGTTGGCATATATATCTGTGGGCGCACTGCACAAGTTATGGGCGTACATGATGATGGTCGTATTGTTTGGGATGAGTTTGCAGGACAATCGATTACTTTTTTACCCCTGATTTTTATCAATCAAATCAGCTGGGTCTGGGTAATAGTAGGTTTTGCCTTATTCCGACTATTTGATGTGTGGAAACCTTGGCCAATTCGTGTCATTGATCGTCAGGTCGAAGGTGGTTTTGGCATCATGCTGGACGATATTATTGCGGGTCTTTGGGCCGCATTATGTATTTATATTTATTTATCTTTTACTTTGGTTTAGCCATCACTAGGATTCAACATGTCTACCACCGTGATTATTCTTGCTGCAGGTAAAGGCACGCGCATGCGTTCAAATTTACCAAAAGTATTACAACCTCTTGCAGGACGACCTCTTTTGGGTCACGTGATTGATACCGCAAAAAAATTACAAGCCGATCATATTATTACCATTTACGGTCATGGCGGTGCTTTGGTTCAAAATGCTTTTACGCATGAACAGATACAGTGGGTCGAACAGGCTGAACAGCTGGGCACAGGTCACGCAGTCAAAGTAACTTTGCCTGTTTTACCACGTGAAGGTGTATCACTGATTTTATCGGGAGATGTACCTTGCATTACAGAGCAAACCCTACAAAAGCTGCTCGATGTTTCACGTGAAACCCAAATTGGATTGGTGACACTCACCCTTGCCGATGCCACGGGTTATGGTCGTATTGTGCGTAAAAACGGTAAAATTCAAGCGATTATTGAACATAAAGATGCATCTGAAGCACAGCGCCAAATTCAAGAAATTAACACGGGTATTTACTGCGTCAGTAATGCCAAATTACATGAATGGCTGCCAAAACTAAGCAATAACAATGCGCAGGGTGAATATTACCTGACCGATATTGTGGCGATGGCAATTGCCGATGGTTTAGAAGTTGCATCGGTAAAACCCGAACTGGCTTTTGAAGTAGAAGGCGTGAATGACCGTGTACAATTGGCTGCCTTAGAACGTGAATTCCAGAACTTCCAAGCCAAGCAACTTATGCAACAAGGTGTGCATTTAATTGACCCAACCCGTTTTGATTTACGTGGCAATCTCCATGCAGGTAAAGACGTTCGCATTGACATTAACGTGATTATTGAAGGTAATTGCGAACTAGGTGATGGCGTAGAGATTGGTGCAGGTTGTATCCTCAAAAACACCAAAATTGCTGCGGGCACTAAAGTTCAGCCGTATAGCGTATTTGACCAAGCGGTTGTAGGTGAAGATGCGCAAATTGGCCCGTTCTCACGTTTACGCCCGGGTACAATATTGGCCAATGAAGTGCATATTGGCAACTTTGTTGAAGTGAAAAACAGTCAAATTGGTTTAGGCTCCAAAGCCAACCACTTTACCTACTTAGGGGATGCCGAGGTAGGTGCAGGCAGCAATATTGGTGCAGGTACGATTACTTGCAATTATGATGGTGCCAATAAATTTAAAACGACTATCGGCGATCAAGTCTTTATTGGTTCAAATAGTTCATTGGTTGCACCTGTCACCATTGCCAATGGTGCAACGGTAGGCGCAGGTTCGACCATTACCCGTGATGTTGCAGAACAGTGTTTAGCTGTGGAACGTTCTAAACAGTTCACTAAAGAAAATTATCAACGTCCACAAAAATTGAAAAAATAAGAGGAAGTTCCTATGTGCGGTATTGTCGGTGGCGTTGCAGAACGTAGTATTACCAATATCCTCATTGAAGGTTTAAAGCGTTTAGAATATCGCGGTTATGATTCCGCAGGTTTGGCATTGATTAGTCAAGGTCAGGTCTTGCGTGAGCGTCGTGTCGGTAAAGTAGCAAATCTTGAGCAAGCAGTACTAGATTCTCAAATAACAGGTTCACTCGGTATTGCGCACACGCGTTGGGCAACACATGGTAAACCGACTGAAAACAATGCACATCCGCATATTTCTGGCAATGTTGCTGTCGTACACAACGGTATTATCGAAAATTATCAAGAACTGAAAGACGAGCTGGAAACTTTAGGCTACGTTTTCAACTCTCAAACCGATACCGAAGTGGTTGCACATTTGGTCAATCATGCCTTAAAAACTGCAGCAGATTTACTGACTGCGGTTCAACAAGTGGTACCACAACTTAAGGGTGCCTATGCATTAGGTATTATCCATACCGATTACCCTGATGAATTGATCACCGTGCGTGAAGGTTCTCCTTTGGTGATTGGTGTGGGTATTGGCGAAAACTTTATCAGTTCAGACCAATTGGCATTATTGCCGATCACCAACCGTTTCATGTACTTGGAAGAAGGTGATATTGCACGCTTAACCCGTGACAGAATTGAAGTATTTGTGAATGGTGCAGCGGTTGAACGTCCTGTAAAAGAGCTGGATGCCACTGTAAGTAATGCATCCAAGGGTGAATATAAACACTATATGCTCAAAGAAATTTATGAGCAGCCTGAAGCCATTCAACAAACCATTTCACAAGCCTTAAATGGCAATGCTTTACGTGAAGATTTCCTGAAAGATGCAGAAGGTGATTTTGCCAAGATTCAACAGGTACAGATTATTGCCTGTGGTACCAGCTACCATGCGGGGATGATTGCAAAATATTGGTTTGAACAGCTGATTAACTTGCCATGTCATGTAGAAATTGCCAGCGAGTACCGTTACCGTACGCCAGTCATTGTGAATAACACCTTGTATGTGTGCATTTCACAATCAGGTGAAACTGCAGACACTTTAGCTGCTTTGCGCGATACCCAGAAACGTGCTGCGGCAAAAGACTTAGACATCACCACCATGACTATTTGTAACGTGGCGACTTCATCTATGGTACGCGAAACCAACCATAGCTTGTTGACACTTGCAGGACCTGAGATTGGCGTGGCATCGACCAAAGCCTTTACGACACAGTTGGCAGCGCTGATGTTATTAGTCTTAAAAGTAGGTCTGGTGAAAAACGCAATGAGTGCAACAGCAGCTGCGGAAATTATTGCAGACCTGTGGCACACACCTAAAGTGATTTTAGACACTTTGCAAAATGATCCTGCAATTTTACGTTTGTCTGAGTTGTTTGTAGAGAAAAATCACTGCCTGTTCTTAGGTCGTGGCACACAATTTCCAATTGCTTTGGAAGGTGCACTGAAATTAAAAGAAATTTCATATATTCACGCAGAAGGTTATGCCGCAGGTGAGTTAAAGCACGGCCCATTGGCTTTGGTGGACAATGATATGCCTGTGGTGATTTTGGCACCACAAGATGACATGCTGGACAAACTGAAGTCGAATATGGAAGAAGTACAGGCACGTGGTGGTGAATTATTTGTCTTTGCAGATGAGCACAGCGGGATTCCTGCAGACAAAGAGCGTCAGCATGTAGTGTATGTTCCACAAGTAAGCTCATTACTTGCGCCAATTGTGTATAGTATTCCTGTGCAGTTGCTGTCTTACCACGTTGCAGTGTTACGTGGTACAGATGTCGACCAGCCTAGAAACCTAGCAAAAAGTGTAACTGTAGAATAATATTCATATTATTTAATGATTTAAATTTAATTTATTAATTTTAAATTAATCGCAATCCGCAGCCTGCTTGTTAAAAAAACAGCCTGCGGATTTTTTATGTCTCCATCTTTTCTAAACAGGTGCATTTAGCGCAAGACTCAGAACCTATCTGATTCAGACCGTTTGCTCGATCCCCAAAATACAAGTTTAAAGTCTATAGCAGGATGAATTTTTAAAAATGTTGCTTATTTATGCAAACAATACAGACGAATGCAAAAAATGATTGACCCTATTTTTGCATCATGTATTATACACCGCATGCGGGAATAGCTCAGTTGGTAGAGCACAACCTTGCCAAGGTTGGGGTCGCGAGTTCGAGTCTCGTTTCCCGCTCCAGATTTTAAAAGCCTCAATCGAAAGATTGAGGCTTTTTTTAATGATCTCAATTTATTAAAAATACTCCCTCACCTCTCCCCATACACCGTAGTAATCAAATGTTCAACCACTTGCGGCTCAGCCAAGGTGGAAGTGTCTCCCAAACTATCCAATTCATTTGCAGCGATTTTTCGTAAAATACGGCGCATAATTTTACCTGAACGGGTTTTAGGCAAAGCAGGTGCCCAATGCAAAGCATCTGGTGTTGCCACTGGCCCTAAAATTTTACGCACCCAATGCACCAGCTCGTCACGTAACTGTTCCGACTCTGCTATTCCTGCTTGTAAGGTCACAAAGGTACAAATTCCCTGCCCCTTAATGTCATGTGGCATTCCCACCACTGCTGCCTCAGCCACCGCTTCATGTGCCACCAAAGCACTTTCAATTTCTGCCGTTCCTAAACGGTGCCCTGATATATTCAAGACATCATCCACACGTCCTGTGATCCAGTAATATCCATCTTCATCACGGCGTGCGCCATCTCCTGTGAAATACGCACCGGGATAGGTCGAAAAATATGCTTCAATAAAACGTGCAGGATCACCCCAAATACTGCGCATTTGCCCTGGCCATGAATCTTTAATAATTAAATTACCTTCTGTTGCACCTTCTAGTTCATTGCCGTCTGCATCCACAATTGCGGGTTGTACCCCAAATAATGGTCGGGTTGCCGAACCCGGTTTAAGCGGGGTTGCACCAGGCAATGCTGAAATTAAAATACCGCCTGTTTCGGTTTGCCACCATGTATCTACAATTGGGCAACGACCTTCACCCACCACGTTGTAATACCAGTTCCAAGCTTCAGGATTAATCGGCTCACCAACGGAACCCAATAAACGCAAACTGCTGCGGTCACTTTCACGTACAAAACGGTCTCCCTCCCGCATCATGGCTCGAATGGCAGTCGGTGCTGTATATAAAATGGTGATGTTGTGCTTATCGACAATATGTCCTGTACGCGCCCAACTTGGGTATTGGGGTACCCCTTCAAACATCACAGTGGATGTCCCATTCGATAAGGGGCCATACAAAACATAAGAATGTCCTGTAATCCAGCCCACGTCTGCGGTACACCAGAACACATCATCCTGTTTCAGATCAAATACTTCTCTGAAGGTGCTGTTCACATAGGTTAAATAACCACCTGTGGTATGTAAAACTCCTTTGGGTTTTCCTGTGGAACCCGAGGTATATAAAATAAATAGCGGGTCTTCAGCATTCATCGGTTCTGGCGGGCAATTGTCATTCACCGACATAATTTCCATGTGATACCACAAGTCGCGTTCAGGCTGCATCTGAATCGGGTTGCCTGTACGATGCACCACAATCACATTCTGCACACATTCAGTACCTGCAATGTTCAGCGCTTCATCCACATTGGCTTTTAAATAAATCGGTTTGCCACCACGCATGGCGGAGTCTGCAGTCACAATTAACTTGGCCTGACAGTCTTCAATTCGGCTGGCTAAGGCATCGGGTGAAAAACCACCAAAAACCACACAATGCACCGCACCAATTCGTGCACAGGCCAGCATTGCAATCGCAGCTTCCGACACCATAGGCATATACAGCACCACTCGGTCACCTTTTTGTACACCATTCTTTTTCAGCACATTGGCAAAACGGCAGGTTTCATCATGCAGTGAAGCAAAAGAAATTACTTTATGACGAGATGGATGATCACCCTCCCAAATAATGGCAGGTTTATAAGGGTGCTCTTTTAAATGACGGTCTAAACAATTGGCACTGACATTGAGCTGTCCATCGGCAAACCATTCTATGTTGAAATGTTCGGGGTCAAAGTTGGTGTTTTTGACTTGCGTAAAAGGCTTGATCCAATCCAAACGTCGAGCTTGTTCAGCCCAGTAGGCATCTGGATCCTCTATAGATTGTTGATAGCGTTGGAAATATTCTGCCTCAGTGGTACGGGCAGTCTTTTTAAATTCATCTGGAACAGGATATACGTCTTTCATCTGCTACTTCCTTGATGTTCTTGCATCTCATCACGAGATGTATGCCACGTTATTGATTATTATTTCTGCACATTTACAGTATGAACTGACTGTTTTACAGCCTACTATTCGGCTTTAGTCGCATAAAATTTATACAAGATTTCAGAACTTCTGACTGTTCTGATTGATACCGAAAATGCTGCCTACATACTGCGGTGTTTTCATTCCACTCTACAGCGGATTGCATGATTTTTAAAGAAATTTACGCTCAACGACGCTACATCTTCACATTTTTTTACGCAGCATATTGCAAACATCAACACGCAAAAGGATCAATATTTTTTAGCGTAATCACGATAAAAAGTAAAAAACACAGCATGCAGTACATCTCAGCTAAAATGTCATCATCTTGTCTAAAAGATTGCCAAGTGCGTAACAGCGGATTAACCAAAGCCATTTTTTCAGGCAAAATAGCCTCTCTATTTTGAGTTCGGAATCACCGTGGCAGAATCCAAGCCCTCGTTAAGTGAAGTGTCTGAAAACACCAGTCAACTGTTGCATGAAGCCACTGAAAAAACCACGCAAACCGTGATTAATCATACGGCCAAGTACAACGACGCCTACTCCACTATCGACAAAATTATGGATGGCTTTTGGGAGCGGGCGCCGTATTTATGTATAGCTGCAGTGGTACTGATTTTGTTTTGGTTAATTGCCCGTGTATTTAAATGGTTTGTCCGTAAAACACTGTCTAATCGCTCCTATACCCGACAAAATTTGGTCTTGGTGTTAAATCGGGTCGGTAGCTCTGCCATTGTCTTTTTTGGTTTTTTAATTGCGATGGTGATTGCCATTCCTGGCTTTACCCCAAGTCAGCTCATGAGTGCTTTGGGATTAGGCTCTGTAGCGATTGGTTTTGCTTTTAAGGATATCTTTCAGAACTTATTGTCGGGTGTACTGATTTTGATTGGTGAGCCTTTTAAAATTGGCGATGACATCATCGTCAATAATATGGAAGGCACGGTGGAAGATATTCAGATTCGTGCAACCTTTTTGCGCTCTCCCGATGGCCGTCGCATCGTGATTCCAAATGCCACGGTCTATACCAGTGCCGTGACTGTAAATACTGCGTATACCCGTCGTCGTTGCGAGTTCGTGGTGGGTATTGGTTATGAAGATGACGTACAAAAAGCCAAACAGATTATTTTGGCCATTTTAGACCGCGACATCAAAATTTTAAGTCAGCCTGCCTTTAGTGTGAATGTCACTGCATTGGCCGATTTTTCCATCAATTTAAATGTGCGCTGGTGGGTCAATACCACCGAAACCACCACATCGGCTTCCATTAGTGAGGTGCAGGAGCGTGTCATTGCGGCCTTTGCCGAGCATCACATTTCCATTCCTTACCCAGTACAGGAAGTGAAAGTGTATCGAGGTGAAACGGCATTGCTTGAAGAAGATTCAAACCGAGCCAAACAAACGCCCTAATACATAGGCAATCACGGTTTCAGTCCGAATAATACGGTTGCCCAAGTGTCGTGCTTGGCAGCCGTTTTTTTCGAGTAAATCAATTTCATAAGGAATAAAGCCGCCTTCTGGGCCAATCACAATACTACAAGGATGTTGAATGGTGTTCGGCATTGCCAGTTCAGTATAAGGATGCGCCACGTATGCAGGACAATCTGCAGAGATCAAATTAGGCAAAACATCTTCCACAAAGGGTTTAAAGCGTTTATAGCACTGAATGTCAGGCGCAATGGTATCGCCCGCTTGTTCTAAACCTAAAGTGATATATTGATCCAACTGCTGTAAAAATGGCGTTTGCCAATAGCTTTTATCAACCCGATAGCTGTGCAGTAAAATGATTTTTTCCACACCTAATGTCACGCTGTCCATAATTAAACGGCGCAGCACTTTTGGTCGTGGTAAGGCCACAATCAGGGTCACGGGTAATTTTTGAGGTACAGCTTCTTCATGTAAGGCTTTGACCTGAATCCGCTGCTCACTGACTTCCACCACTTCAGTCAAATAACGCTTGCCACCACGAATCCCGACTTTTAAGGTGTCACCGACTTGTACACCGACATGCGTATGCAAATGCTGCAGCTGTCGCTGTGCTGTAATTGACCATATTTCATTGGTAGTCTGTCGCGGGCCAAGTAATACAATATTCATGCTTACAAATACTGATCCATGACCTGAATATGCTCACGTAGTGCACCACGATTTTTATACATAATCACTTGGGCATTCTGATTCAATTGTGCACGTAATGCTGGTTCAAATAACAGTTGAGTCAAGGTTTTCACAGCTTGTGCTGCATCATCAACCACGTACACCGCTTCTGCCGCAACAAACTCATCCACCATACTTTGGAAGTTAAAATAATTTTTACCCAATACGGTGGCTACATTTAAAGCCAAAGGCTCTAAAATATTATGACCACCGCCAGGTTCATTCAATGAACCGCCCACATAGCAAGCCTGACTCATGGCATACCACAGCCACATTTCACCCATACTGTCGGCTAAATATAGCTGTGTATTTGCTTGGATACCTTCACCCAAACTACGACGCTGCATATTAAGTTGCAGCCTTTGTCCCAATTGTGCAACTTCATCAAAACGCTCTGGATGACGTGGTGCAACAATGCACAATAATTCGGGATGTTGCTCAAAGTACGGTTTTAAAGCAGTCAATAATTGTTGTTCTTCGGGTGCATGGGTACTGGCCAGCACCACAATTTTACGCTGTGCCAATTGCCATTCTTGCTGTAGCTGTGCTGCCTGCTGCACAAAATGCTCAGGTGCAGTAATGTCAAATTTAAGATTACCCAACACCTGCGTACGTGCTTCGGGCATACCCAAAGCCACAAAACGTTGTTGTGTAGCAAGGTCTTGTGCCAAAAGTTGTTGCAACCCCTGCAACATGCCACGTGTCAGGCCTTTAACTTTGGCATAGCCTTTGGCCGATTTTTCTGAAAGTCGTGCATTAATCAGTAAACATGGCACTTGAAAATGCTGCGCCTGATCAATCAAATTTGGCCATAATTCTGTTTCGACCAAGGCCAATAATTTAGGCTGATATTTTTGATAAAACTCACGAATTAAATGCACCTGATCGGCAGGTAAATACACGGCCTGAAATAAATTTAAATAGGGTGCTTTTAAAAATAAAGACTTGGCACGAGCCTGTCCCGTTTTGGTGGTATTGGTGACTAAAACAGGGTGACCTGCTTTTAAATAATATTCAATTAAAGGTTGTGCAGCATTGGTTTCACCTACCGACACCACATGAAACCAAATGGCATGTAAATTTTTAGCGGGCTGAAATGGGCCAAAACGCTCAAGTAGTTCTTGTTGTAATTGCTCAGGATGTTCGGCACGTTTACGAATACGTGACTGATAAATCGGTTTTAGCAGGGTTAAAGCTGCGTTATACCAAAATGGAGTAGCCAAAAGATGCGCCCCAAAAGAAAGACTGTCGGCAAAATATAACAGAGCCACACACGCATGTTAATCGTATGTGGCGCTGTACGGGCTTTTATTCTACAGATTGTTGTGTTTCAGCCAAAGTTGGATAATCGATATAGCCTTCTGCAACAGCAGTGCCAATCATGTTTTCCAGTTTGAGTTCATTTAAGGGAGCATCTGCCAGTAAACGCTCATATAAGTCTGGGTTAGCAATATAAGCCTTACCAAACGACACTGCATCGGCCTTGCCTGATACCAATAATTCCACCGCATCGGCACGGCTTAGGCGCATGTTGGCAATGTACGGCACACCGCCTGAACGTGCTTTCATTTCTTCAGAAATACTGTCTTCAGCCAAATATTCACGGGTAAAGAAAAAGGCGATTTTGCGCTGACCCAATTGCTGCATCACATAGCCAAAGGTTTCACGTGGATCATCATCCCCCATGTCATGCTCATCACCACGTGGTGCTAAATGTACACCGACACGACCTGCGCCCCAAACTTCTATCAAGGCATCTACAACTTCCAACAAGAAACGTGCACGATTTTCCACAACACCGCCATATTCATCTTCACGTTGGTTGGTTTTACTTTGTAGGAATTGGTCAATTAGATAACCATTGGCCGCATGCAGCTCAACACCATCAAAACCTGCCTCTTTGGCACGGATCGCGGCTTGTTTATATTGCTCGGTAATGGCATGAATTTCTGAGATTTCCAAAGCACGTGGTAATACATAAGGACGCTTTGGACGTAACAAACTGACATGACCCGCTTGTTGCACCGCACTTGCCGAAACAGGTGTTTCACCCTTCAGCAAATCAGGATGGGATACCCGCCCCACATGCCACAATTGCGCGACAATCAGACCATCTTTGGCATGCACCGCATCGGTCACCAATTTCCAGCCTTGTACTTGTGCATCTGTAAATAGACCTGGAGTATTAAAATAACCATTGGCTTCTTCAGAAATCACCGTTGCTTCTGAAATAATTAAGCCTGCGCTGGCTCGCTGTGCATAATATTCCGCCATCATTGGCGTAGGTACACGGTCATCGCTGGCACGACTGCGGGTTAAAGGTGCCATCACTACACGGTTTTTAAGATGAAGATCACCCAAAACCAAAGGAGAGTTTAATTCAGCCATCATTGCCTCATGACTCACTGCAACATGCGACTGTTTAGAGTGAGTGTTTTAAATATTCGATGTATTGCTGAATCAGTGCTTCATTACGAGAAAAATACGACCATTGCCCATACTTTTCTGCACGAATAAGGCCTGCCTGTTGCAGTACCGATAAATGATTTGACATGGTCGATTGCGACACCTTGCCCAAACGCTCAATGTGTCCCGCACATACGCCACGCTTAAAGTCGCCACACTCTTCTACCGACAAAAATTGGTCTGGTGCTTTTAACCATTCTAAAATTTGCCGACGGGTAGGATTGGCTAAGGCTTTAAATATTAAATCGACATCCATCATTCAGACACATATTCGTAAATATAAGCCCAATTCAGCAGCTGCCTTTAATATATCGTATTTTTTCGATATTAATATCGCTTTTTTACGATTTATACAAATTGTTTAAACAATTTAAGCAGATCAACCGAATTGGGCAGGCTTATTGGGTACTGTGAATTTAAACTTACAGGCCTTGTTTCAAACTGGCTTCAATAAATTTGTCTAAATCACCATCTAAAACTGCACCCGTATTTGAGGTTTCCACCCCTGTACGCAAGTCTTTAATCCGCGAGTCATCCAATACATAAGAACGAATTTGGCTGCCCCAACCAATATCTGACTTCGAGTCTTCCAGTGCTTGAGCCGCCTCATTACGTTTGCTCATTTCCAGTTCGTATAACTTGGCACGTAACTGTTTCCATGCGTGGTCACGGTTGGCGTGTTGCGAACGCTGGTTCTGACAAGCCACCACAATACCTGTTGGTGCGTGGGTTAAACGTACCGCAGAGTCAGTTTTGTTAATGTGCTGACCACCCGCACCTGAAGCACGGTAAGTATCAGTACGAACATCGGCAGGGTTAATATCAATTTCAATGTTGTCATCCACTTCTGGCGAAACAAACACTGCCGAGAATGACGTATGACGACGGTTACCCGAATCAAATGGTGACTTACGCACTAAACGATGTACGCCCGATTCAGTACGTAACCAACCATAGGCATACTCGCCTTCTACACGAATAGTTGCAGATTTAATCCCTGCCACATCGCCATCTGACTCTTCCATCAATTCTGCTTTAAAGCCATGGCGTTCAATCCAGCGCATATACATACGTAGCAACATAGATGCCCAATCCTGCGCTTCTGTACCGCCCGAACCTGCCTGAATTTCGACATAACACGGATTTGGATCCATTGGGTTGCTGAACATACGACGGAATTCTAATTTGGCCAGCTCTTCTTCAGCAGAGGTCAACTCTGACTGCACATCAACCAATAAGTCTTCATCATCTGCTTCAACCGCCAAATCCAGCATGGCTTGTGCATCTTCCAACTGGGTTGCCAAACCTTCCAGAACATTAATCACATTCTCAAGTTCGCCTTTTTCTTTGGCCATCGCTTGAGCACGACTTTGATCATTCCAAATGGCAGGGTCTTCTAACTCGCGGAGAACCTCTTCTAAACGCTCTTTTTTCAGATCGTAGTCAAAGATACCCCCGTAGTGTTTGACCACGTTCGTTCAAGTCTTTTAATTGGTTTAGATAAGGATTAATTTCCACGCAAATTCTCTCAATTAACAATGAAGCTCAATAACCAATAATTGTAGCACAGACCTGTTCAGGCATTGCCACCCTGCTGCTATTTCCCATACAACTTTTCTAGACATAAATAGCCAGCCAATGCCTACACATATTCAGCTTAAATTTGCCTGAAATATTTAGATCTGCAATTTCCATTTGCTCTAGCGTTGAAGGAGAACTGACACATATTTGATGGTTTTATAGTCAATATTTAGAAAATTCACAAAATCCACATAGTTTTAATAAAACAAAACATTTAATTATTTCATTTTTATTTCAATCACTTAAACTCAAAAAATTACACAAATTAACGCTTGTAACAAAGCGGTAACTCTCCTGTGATTGACGCTGATTTTTTTTCGCCTAGACTGAAAGTTGTAACAAAAAGTTTAACTGTTAACCAGATTCAGAGGGGTACTTTCCATGAAAAAATTAGCAATCGCATCAGCCCTACTTTCAGCTTTGGCTATCACTGGTACTGCGAACGCATACCAAGCTGAAATTGGTGCATCAGCAGCTTATGTCGATCCAGACAACGGTAGTTCAGGCAACGCTTTTGGTGTAGATGGTACTTATTACTTTAACCCTGTACAAACCCGTAATGCGCCTTTAGCTGAAGCAGCCTATCTTGACCGTGCTAGTAATGTTGGTGCATATGCAACATTTGCAGACCGTGGTAATACCGACAGTAATACTTACGGTGCTAATGTAGAAGTATTTGTACCGAATTCTGATTTTTATTTATCGGGTGGTGTAAGCCAAAATGAGCGCGAATCTGTAAATCAATTTGGTCAAAAATATGATTGGGATACAACTTATTATCAAGCAGAAGTCGGTTATTTACCAGCACCAGGCTTGCTAATTGCCGCAGGTCTTAAAGGCTATGACGATGACAACGACGATGGCGTAGACCCAACATTACGTGCCAAATATGTAACTACACTTTCAAATGGTAAAGACATCAACCTTGAAGCAGGTGCTGCATTTGGTGATCTCGATGAATACAATTTGGCAGCAGACTACTACATTGATAAAACCCTAAGTGTAGGTGTGGATTATTACGACAATGATCTTCAAAATACTAACGAGTTTGGTATCAATGCACGTAAATTCTTTACCCCACAAGTGAGCTTAGAAGGCCGTGTAGGCTTTGGTGAAGCTGGTAATGCTGACTACAATAGTTTTGGTGTCGCTGCGAAATATCGCTTCTAAGCTTAAGTCTTATTACTTACTCAAACAGCACTCTTCTTCGGAAGGGTGCTTTTTTATGCACTAAAATAAAGCAGTGAGGCAGAAATTGTGCATTCAAGCAAAAAAATCCGCTCAAATTGAGCGGATTTTTTATTTGGATTACTGCTCCAAGTGCACAATATGCAACTGCAAACTCACATTGCCATTAAACACATTGCGCTCTAATTCATAAACCAAACGCACATTATCCCGCATCGGGTTAAATTCAAATTTATCTTTGGCACCAAACGCAATCGCATCAACCACTTGCCCATTGTCCAATGCCAAACGTAATTTTAAATGGGTGTCCTTCAACCATCTAAAATCGACCACTTTAAACCGTCCTTCAAACACAGGCTGCGGAAATTTCTGCCCCCACGGCGCCAAATGCTGTAATAAATCCACCGTGTGTAAATGAAAAGCCTCTTGTGGCAATTCACCATCTGTCCACAGCACGGCCTGAAATAAATCCGCATCCATTTGCGCAATGATCTGTTCAAAAACCTGTTTAAATTCTGCAAAGTGCGCCTTTTTAATGGTCAAACCTGCCGCCACCGCATGCCCACCAAAATGACTAACCAAGTGTGGATATTGTTCTGCAACCAATTCTATAGTGTCACGTATGTGAATCCCCTCAATTGAACGGGCAGAACCTTTGATATGCTCACCATCTTCATCGGCAGCAAATACAATTGCAGGACGATGAAACTGTTCCTTTAAGCGTCCTGCAACAATCCCAATCACACCTTGGTGCCAATGTTCTTCAAACATAATCAACGCATGCGGTAAATCGCTTTGATCTAACTGCAGCTTTTCCAATTCTGCCAGCGCATCCTGTTTAATTTGCCCTTCAACCTGACGGCGTTCCTGATTCAAAGCATTTAACTGACGCGCCAAAGCATAGGCACTTTGCATATCCGCTGCCAATAAACACTCAATTCCAATGTCCATGGTTTCCATGCGTCCCGCAGCATTAATACGTGGCCCCAAGACAAAACCTAAATCCTGCGCTTTGAGCTGTGCGGGTTCACGTCCTGCCAAGTCCAGCAATGCGCTAATCCCTGGACGACATAAATTCTGCTGTATCCGTTTTAAGCCTGCATCCACCAAAATACGGTTGTTATAATCCAGACTGGCGACATCGGCATAGGTACCCAAAGCCACTAAATCTAAATATTGAGTCAAATTTGCAGCAGGTTTGCCCTGTTTTTTACGCTGACTGGATAAGTTCGCCAAAACGTAAAATGCCACGCCCACTCCCGCCAAAGCTTTACTTGGAAAATCACAGCCCAGTTGATTTGGATTGACCACGGCTTCTGCATTGGGCGTGGCTTTCGTGGTGAGATGATGATCGGTAATGATGACCTGCATCCCCAAAGCTTGAGCACGCTCAACTCCCGTGTGACTGGAAATGCCATTATCTACAGTAATTAATAAATCAGGGGCATAACGCTCAAAAGCCAAATCGGCAATGGCGGGAGTTAAGCCATAACCATATTTAAAGCGGTCAGGCACCAAATACTGTACCTGCGCCCCCATGTCGCGTAAGGCCAACATCATCAATGCGGTACTGGTAGCACCATCGGCATCGTAATCGCCCACAATCACTATTTTTTTCTGCTGATCAATCGCCTGATCCATCAACTGAATTGCCTCAGGCAAACCTTTCATACTTGGGGCAAGCAGATGTTTGAGCTTGAGCTCAAGTTCCTGTTCAGACGTCACCCCACGGCGCGCTAAAATCTGGGCAACAAATGTGGAGACGCCCTGAAAACTTTCAGGGCGTGTTAGTAAAGGTCTTTGTTTTATTTGAATTTTTGACATAGTTTCCAGTAATTTAAGGCATCAAGCGTTGTAACGACCATTCGCCCTCAATTTTTTCATAACGTAAACGGTCATGCAAACGGTTCGGACGACCTTGCCAAAACTCATAATAATCTGGCTGTAAGCGGTAACCGCCCCAGAATACAGGTTTTTGTAATTCTGACTGATCCCCCACTTGAACATGCAAGTCCTGAAAACGTGCCTGTAATTCCTCACGGCTAGCAATCACACCACTTTGCGGGGTACTAATATGCGCAGCAATCTGACTGTCACGTGGGCGTTTGTGATAGTACGCGGTCGACTCTTGCTCATCAATTTTTTCAACATAGCCACTCACCCGAATTTGACGTTCTAGCTCAGGCCAGTAAAACAATAATTCCGCATAAGGATTCGCTGCTAAATCTAGCCCTTTTTGACTGTCATAATTGGTATAAAAGTCATAGCCTGACTCGGTTGCTCCGCGCAGTAATACTGTACGCACATGCGGGCGACCTTGGGCATTGGCGGTGGCCAATGACATGGCATAGGGTTCATGTAATTTAGCCTCTAAAGCATGGTTAAACCAATTCAAAAACTGAATATGCGGATTGGCACTCACCTGCGCTTCCAACAATTCACCTTTTTGGTAACTTAAACGTAATTCACTTAAATCCTTGATTAAATCACTCACGATTTATACCCCTTTAGATTGCATGACGACGTACAGCATCTGCCAAATGTTTTGCCAATGCACTTACTTCTGCCAAATCATCGCCTTCCACCATCACGCGAATCACAGGTTCAGTACCCGATTTACGAATCAATAGACGGCCACGACCTTTGAGCTGCTCAGTTGCACGATCAAATTCTGCAACCAATGCTGGCACCGCATACGGGTCAAACATATTCTCTAAACGTACATTTTCTAGCACATTTGGCAACAGTTTAAAGTCTGCAACCAATTCATCTAGGGCTTTGTTTTGTTCTACCATCACCGTTAATACTTGCAGTGCCGCAATAATGGCATCACCTGTGGTGCTCTTGTCCAAGGTTAGAATATGACCCGATGGTTCGCCACCAATAACCCAGCCATTTTCTTCCAAACCTTGCAGCACATAACGGTCACCGACATTGGCACGCAATAAAGGTACTTGAGCTTTTTCTAAAGCCAACTCCAAGGCCATATTGCTCATCAATGTACCCACAATTCCTGCAGGCTTTTTCGAGCCTTGCGTGGCAAGAATATATAAAATGTGGTCACCATCAATCAGCTTACCATGACGGTCTACCAAAATTACACGGTCTGCATCGCCATCAAAAGCAATCCCCAAATCGGCTTGATGATCCAACACTGCCTTTTGTAAATGCTCAGGATGAGTCGAACCACAATGTTCATTAATATTTAAACCATTCGGTTCATTGTGAATAGCAAAGACTTTGGCACCCAGTTCACGGAATACTGCAGGGCCGACGTTATAGGCTGCACCGTTGGCACAATCGACCACAATGGTCAGGTCATTTAAATCTAAATGATACGGGAAAGTCGATTTACAGAACTCGATATAACGCCCATTGGCATCTTTTACACGAACACTTTTACCCAAGTTGGCTGTGTCTTCAATTTTTAACTCTTGTTGTAATTCTTGGTTAATTTCTTCTTGTAACGTATCTGGAAGTTTTTTCCCTTCGCCTGAGAAAAATTTAATTCCGTTATCAAAATACGGGTTATGTGATGCTGAAATCACAATGCCTAAACTGGCATGCAAAGCACGAGTTAAGTGTGCAATGGCTGGGGTGGGTAATGGGCCCAACAAGTGTACATATACACCTGCGGCATTCAGACCCGCCTGTAATGCTGCTTCTAAAATATAGCCTGAAAGACGTGTATCTTTACCCAATACCACAATTGGTTTATTTTTTTTGGTGTGCTTTTTTAAAACTTTACCTGCTGCAAAACCCAGTTTTAATGCAAATTCAGGTGTAATAGGTAACTCTCCGAACTTCCCTCGAATGCCGTCTGTACCAAAATAACTCATATTGTTCTCACTTCTTAGAGGTGATCTTTATCATCACTTTTTTACTGCAAGTTACTTTACACCAAAAATGAAAAAGCCGTCATATAGATGACGGCTTTTATTTGAAAACGATACTAAAAATTAACCAACACGATAGTTCGGCGCTTCTTTAGTAATCGTCACATCATGCACGTGAGATTCCTGCATACCTGCTGCAGTAATTTTCACGAATTTTGCATTCTGACGTAGGTCTTCAATGGTTGAAGAACCGGTATAACCCATAGATGAACGTAGACCGCCCATCATTTGATGCACAATGTTGCCCATTGGACCTTTATACGGCACACGACCTTCAATACCTTCTGGTACAAGTTTTTCTGCACCTGCTTTAGAGTCTTGGAAATAACGGTCTGCAGAACCTGTTGCACCCGCCATTGCACCCAATGAACCCATGCCACGGTAAGCTTTGTAGTAACGGCCTTGGAAGAATTCAACTTCGCCCGGTGCTTCTTCAGTACCCGCAAGCAATGAACCAACCATAATGGTACTTGCACCTGCGCCAATAGCTTTCGCCATATCGCCAGAGAAGCGAATACCACCATCGGCAATTAATGGAATCTGTTCTTTTAATGCATTGGCAACAGAGTCAATTGCAGAAATTTGCGGCATACCAATACCCGCCACAATACGTGTGGTACAGATTGAACCTGGGCCAATCCCGACTTTTACTGCGTCTGCACCTGCATCTAACAATGCCAAAGCAGCATCACCCGTTGCGATATTACCGCCAATGACTTGAACTTGTGGATAGTTAGCTTTTACCCAACGTACACGTTCAATTACACCTGCAGAGTGACCGTGAGCAGTATCCACCACAATTGCATCAACACCTGCTTCAACCAACGCTTCTACACGGCTTGGTGTTTCTGCACCTGTACCGACTGCAGCACCCACACGTAAACGACCTAAATCATCTTTACAGCTGTTTGGATACAATTCTGCTTTACGGAAATCGGTCACCGTAATTAAGCCCTTAAGCTCTTGATTTTCATTAACAACCAACACTTTTTCAATGCGGTGTTGTTGCAATAAAGCTTGAATATTTTCTTTAGATTCGTCTTCGCGTACAGTCACTAAACGATCTTGGCCAGTCATGATGTTGCTGACAGGTTGTTCAAGGTTTGTTTCAAAACGTGTGTCACGTCCTGTCACAATACCCACTACTTTGCCATCTTTGACCACAGGCACACCGCTGATGTTGTTGGCTTGGGTCAGCGCAATCAATTCACGTACTGTGGTTTCTGGGGTTACGGTAATTGGATCTTTCACCATACCCGCTTCGAATTTTTTCACACGGCGCACTTCGGCAGCTTGCGCTACGATGTCCATGTTTTTATGTAGAATACCAATACCACCGTTTTGCGCCATCGCAATTGCCATACGTGATTCAGTCACTGTATCCATTGCCGCTGAAACAAGCGGAATATTCAGGTCAATGCCGCGCGTAAAACGTGTCTTTAAGGAGACATCTTTTGGGAGAACAGTAGAATAGGCAGGGAGTAATAAGACATCATCGAAGGTTAACGCTTCTTGAACGATGGTCAGCATAACAGTCTCACTGGTAATTTCCGTGAGCCATTATAAACAAATCTGGGCACAAATTTCATTTGTTCTCTAAGAAATATTTTTTATTCTGCCTAACTGGGGTTGTCTGACGGCAAAAAACAGTATTTTTCATCTAAAAATCTGCTCACCCACGCTCAAGCCTTTTTTCTAGCCGCTGTCTGGGTCAATGGAATAGCTTTGATCTTTCATATACCTCATTAAAGCCTCAATAAAAAATGATTAAACGATCCCAACAAAATTTAGTCATTAAAAAAGCAAAGCCGAAGCTTTGCTTATTCAATCTGTTTACTCTAGGCCTTAAACCACTTGATCAAAGTCATCATCATTGACTGGAATCGCAGGTTCAATTTGCACAAATGGAATCATATTATGTGCAAGGCGGGCTTTGTTGCATTGGTCATCGGCAATTTGTACTTCTTTGCAAGAGCTGCTGCGCAATTCATAAATCCCGCAACTGACCTGCTGTCCAACCTCACCTTGTAAAGCAATACAACGTGGCTGACTCTGATTGGTTCCGCACATACATGAATACACTGCTGTCACTGGTTCCGTGTAGTGCTCAGGCATATTCATGCCTTCTGCCCAATAAAATGAAACACGGAAATAAGCGCAACATGCGCCACAGCTTAAGCAGGCATCCTGTGTAGGTACTTGAGACAACATTCGTTAAGTTCTCGCCATCAAAAAAATCGTTTTTGGGCGAAAATCTTAAAAAAAGTTGTTTTTGCACTCAAGTTTTTTTTACGGTTTTTTAGCTTTTTTTGTCACTTATTCAGGACAGCTAAATACGTGCTCATCCATCAAATCGATACCACATTCCAGTGTTTCAATCCAATCAAGGAATTGATTCACCTGCTCTTTGCCCACAAAAGGCGTACCGTGTTGCGGCACAATCATTTCTACGTCCATGCTGCGTACCATATTCACCCAGAGGCGAATCACTTTATTGGAACACATATAGCGCTGATGAAAGCCTTTCATAGTAGGAATATGCGCAGCAAAATCAGTCAATGGAATTGAAGCGTCTTCTACCATCGATGCACCCATATCGCCAGAAAATAAAATTTTAGCAATAGGATCATAAAACTGGAAATTACCGACAGAGTGCAAGAAGTGCGCAGGCACAGCAATAATTTTAGACTCACCCAAATGAATCGCCTGTCCTTCATCTGGTAGCTCCACCAAACGATCTAGCCAGTCGCCTTTCATACGATCACTCATAAAAGATGAGCTTAGGTGCGGCAAGAAACGCGCCCATAATTTTGATGCTACAATTTTTGCTTCAGTATAGACCAACCAACGCGGCATTGAAGTGATGATGTCTGGGTCTTGGTGCGATGCCATGACATAATCAAGATTGGTCAAACGGGTATATTTGTTTAATTCCATGGTCAGTGGCACATAGGTCAGGTCGCCACCTGGGTCTAGCACCGCAGCACGATTATTATCAATAATCAAAAATTGGTTGGCCTGAACACCTTCACCTTTGACCAAACTGGTAAAACTAATACATTTGTGTGTCCCATTATCAAATAAGACCTGCGATGTTGTACGGTCAAATGCCATAACCAAACCCCAATTTTTTCATTTTAAAAATACATTTTCTATGACTGAATAACATATAGCTATTTATGGAAAGTTACAATAAATAAAATAGCTTGGATTATCTGAAATATCAGTGAATTGCATCACAACTTACAAAAATAAATCCCAAGCATTTTGCTCAGGATTTATACACATCCACTGATTCTCTAGAAGAAATAATGCTGTGCCAAGGTCGATACACCAATAATTAAGAAAATCAGTGCGCCAATTTTATGAATTAAAGCAATTGGCAAGCGGGTTGCCAGTTTATTACCAATAAATACCGCAGGCGCATTGGCGAGCATCATACCCAATGTCGTACCCAGCATAACCCAGAAAATGCTGTCATAACGTGCCGCTAAAGCCACCGTGGCAATTTGGGTTTTGTCGCCAATTTCTGCCAAAAAGAACAGCACAAAGGTTGCACCAAACACACCATATTTTTGCCATTTGTTGATACTTTCGGTTTCATCGTCCAACTGGTCTGGAATCAGCATCCAGATGGCCATTGCAATAAAGCCTAAAGATAAAATCCACAACAAGACTTCTGGACTCAGCACAGTGGTAATCCACTGCCCTAACACTGCAGAAAGACCATGGTTAATCAGCGTTGCCAATAAAATGGCAACTAAAATAGGGGCAGGTTTACGAAAGCGGGCTGCGAGTAATAACGCCAGTAACTGGGTTTTATCACCCATTTCAGCTAAAGCGACAATGGCAGTCGAGATGAGGAATTCATACATGATGTTTTTCTCTGGCTAGCACACATACCAATGACCTATCCCTCCTGCTAGCCAAAATCTGCAGAGTGATAAATCAAAGGTCTTGCCAACAAAAGAAAGCTTGAAAAAGCAGACTTGGTTCTTTGCTATGATGACCATGTTCTGTGGAACAAATATGTTGACCATCACCTTTTTACTTGATGCGGTTTAAACCCCGTAAGTAAAAAGCGGCTACTCCCCAATGAAGTAAGCCTATTCTAAACGGAATAGTGTGCTTAAGCAAATGCTGTGCTGACATCAAAGCGAATAAAAATAAGTCACAAAAAACCCTGCCGTAGCAGGGTTTTAAGTAAATTTTTTGACTTGATTTAGAGCAGTAAACTCCGAATATCAGCCAACAACTGAGTCAGTTTATGGGTAAAACGTGCTGCATCGGCACCGTTGATGACACGATGGTCATACGACAATGACAATGGCAACATCAAGCGTGGATCAAAACCTTCACCATTCCAGACAGGCTGCATGGTCGCTGGGGAAATACCCAAAATTGCGACCTGCGGCCAGTTCACCAACGGGGTAAATGCTGTCCCGCCAATCGAACCTAAACTGGTAATGGTAAAGTTTGCACCTTGTAAGTCTTTTGGTGACAATTTTTTATCACGCGCTTTTTGACTAAGTTCACCCAGTTCAATTGCAATTTGTTTAATCGATTTTTGATCTGGATGACGCAGTACAGGTACAGTCAGGCCATCAGGTGTTGCAACCGCAATACCCATATGAATTTCTTTACGCAACAGTACCGACTTTTGATCATCTGCCAAATGCGCAGCGAAATATGGTTCAGCCTTAAGTAAGTGCGCCACAGCTTTGGCAATAAACGCCAAAATGGTCAGGCTGACACCTTCTTTTTTAAAGTTGCCTTTCAATTCACCACGCCATGCTTCCAGCTCGGTAATGTCGGCTAAATCAAATTGTGTGACTTGTGGAATGTAATTGTTTAATGACAGTTGCGGAATTGACACTTGTTGCAAACGTGTCAATGCATGTTCTTCCACACCACCAAAGGCGCTAAAGTCTGGCAGTTTTGGTAGACCTGCCACTTGCGCAGTAGTGGCAACTGGCGCAGCTTGCGGCGCAGTGAGGCGCGCTTTGACATAAGCTTTCAAGTCTTCTTTCATAACCCGCGCATGTGGGCCAGTGGCTTTGACATCGGCCAAAACCACCCCTAACTCACGCGCCAGTTTACGTACCGCAGGGCCTGCATAGACTTTTGCATTGGCTTCGTTTTGTGCTTTGCTGAGCTTGTCCACATTAACAGGTTCAGCTGCCAGCTCTACTTGAGCCGTTGTTACTGTAGCAGGTGTTGGACTTGCTGCAGTCACAGAGGCTGTAGGTGCCTGACGTGCAGAAGCGGTTGCTGTGCTTTGCGTGGTGATACTCACCAAGGCATTGCCCTGTGTAACACTTTGTCCCAATTCCACATGAATGGCTTGAATGACCCCTGCAGTTGTACTAGGGACTTCCACTGTGGCTTTATCTGACTCCACCACAATCAGACTTTGATCTGCACTAACCGTATCACCGACTTGTACCAAAATTTCTGCAACCGTGGCTTTATCTACACCTAAATCAGGTACAGATACATCTACCTGAGCAGATGCTGCTTGTGATGGCGTAGATGCTGTTGAAGCTTCTTCTGCCACCATTTCTGCTTTTGGCGCTTGAGCTGGCTGTGCTTGTGTCGCTGCAGTAGTAGCTACTGTTTTCACAGTGAGAATCACCACACCTTCTTTTACAGTATCCCCAGTAGTCACAGCAATGGCAGTCACTGTACCCGACACAGTACTTGGCACTTCTACTGTGGCTTTATCTGATTCCACCACAATCAGGCTTTGATCTACCTCAATGGCATCGCCCACTTGTACCAAAATTTCACCAACCACCGCTTTTTCCACGCCAATGTCAGGCACTTGCACATCAACTTCTTGCGTGGTTGCAGATGCAGCTGTGCTTGGCGCTTCAGTAGCAACTTGTTCCGTTAGTTCCTCAGCAGTCTGTACTTCAGCTTGTGGGGCAGGTTCTGCAACTACAGAGCTTTGTGCATCGGCTTCGAGTTCAACCAAAACTGCACCTTCGGCAACTTCATCACCCTGCTGCACTAAAATACTTTTGACTACCCCTGCGGCAGTGCTAGGTACTTCCACTGAGGCTTTGTCAGATTCCAGTAAAACAATGCTGTCATCAACTGCAATTGTGTCGCCAACTTTGACCATAATTTCAGCAACTGTGGCTTTATCGACACCAATATCAGGTGTTTGAATTTGCATGATCAGTGCTCCTCTTTGTAGTCAGCAACAGCTTGTACTTCAGGAACCGCTTGCGGTGCCCACGCTACAGGACGGTCGGTATCCAACTCAAAGGTCGAAATCGCATCTTTGACTAAACGCGCATCGACTTCGCCCTCATCTGCTAACTTTTTCAAGGTTGCTACCACAATGTGTGCTGCATCCACACCAAAGTAGCTACGCAAGTTGCCACGGGTATCTGAGCGGCCATATCCATCTGTACCTAAAGCAACGAATGGACGGTTGTCTGGCAAGTAACCACGAATCTGTTCGCTATACGCACGTACATGGTCGGTTGCAGAAACTACAATACCATCTGTACCTCGCAGTTGTTGCGACACCCATGGCTCTTTGCTTTCTTCTGCCAGTGGATGCAAGCGGTTGTATTCTTCACACGCCATACCATCACGTGCCAATTCGTTAAAACTGGTCACACTGTAGACGTTGGCATGAATTTGATACTCTTCACGCAAGATTTTCGCAGCTTTGATCACTTCACGTAAAATCACGCCCGAACCTAGCAATTGAACAGTGGCTTTTTCATCTTCCTGCAGTAAATACATACCACGTTTAATACCTTCTTCAACACCTTGTGGCATTTCAGGATGCTCGTAGTTTTCGTTCATAACGGT
This sequence comes from Acinetobacter sp. A3, assembly GCF_012371415.1. Taxonomy (NCBI): domain Bacteria; kingdom Pseudomonadati; phylum Pseudomonadota; class Gammaproteobacteria; order Moraxellales; family Moraxellaceae; genus Acinetobacter; species Acinetobacter sp. A3. The sequence goes on along the minus strand of NZ_JAAZQW010000003.1, from coordinate 83,537 downwards.
TAAGTAATAGAACACACGCTCCTGATTCACATACATACGCTGCAAACCATCATGCACAATCACCGCAAGCTCATAGCCAAAACATGGGTCATAAGACACACAGTTTGGAATGGTGTTGGCTAAAATATGTGAATGACCATCTTGGTGTTGCAAGCCTTCACCATTCAGTGTGGTACGCCCTGCAGTCGCTCCTAACAAGAAGCCTTGAGCCTGTGCATCGCCCGCAGCCCATGCAATATCACCAATACGCTGGAAACCAAACATAGAGTAATACATATACATTGGAATCATAGGCAGGTTATTGGTTGAATAACTGGTGCCTAACGCCGCCCAAGCACTCATCGCACCCGCTTCGTTAATCCCTTCTTGCAGCATGTGACCGTCTTTGGCTTCACGATAATGCATTAACTGTTCTTGGTCTTCAGGGGTATATTTTTGCCCATGTGCGGCATAAATACCCAACTGGCGGAACATCCCTTCTAAACCGAAAGTACGTGCTTCATCAGGAACGATTGGCACCACACGGTCTTTAATGGCTTTTTCTTTCAGCAAAGCAGAAATTAAACGCACCATCACCATCGTCGTAGATTGTTCTTTGCCACCTGAACCCGCCAAGACTGAATCAAAAACGGATAGTGCGGGAATTTCCAAGGCCTCGCTGTCTTTGCGACGTGCAGGCAAATAACCACCTAAAGCCTCACGACGCGCTTTCATGTATTTTAATTCAGGCGAGTTTTCACTTGGACGATAGAACGGCACTTCTTCGAGTTGCTCATCACTAAATGGCAAGTTAAAGCGGTCACGTACATATTTTAAAGAGTCCAACTGCATTTTTTTGATTTGGTGAGTTTTGTTCACCGCTTCAATTTCATCAGACAAGCCATAACCTTTTACCGTTTTGGCTAAAATTACCGTTGGCTGACCTTTGGCCTTACATGCTTCCGCATAAGCCGCAAACACTTTATACGGATCGTGACCACCACGGTTCAGGTTATCAATATCTTCATCGCTTAAATCTTTAACCAGTTCTTTGGCTTCAGGATACTTGCCAAAGAATTTCTCACGTGCGTAGGCACCACCTTTAACTTGTAAGCGCTGATAATCACCATCCACCGCTTCTTCCATAATGGCTCTTAGTGCACCTGAGTCATCTTTATCTAATAAGGCATCCCAATGACGGCCCCAAACCACTTTAATCACGCGCCAGCCCGCACCACGGAATAACGATTCCAACTCTTGAATGATTTTACCGTTACCACGTACAGGGCCATCTAGACGTTGTAAGTTACAGTTCACCACCCAAATCAGGTTATCTAGCTTTTCACGGCCTGCCAGTGAAATTGCGCCCAGACTTTCTGGCTCATCCATTTCACCATCGCCCAAATACGCCCACACCTTACGGTCTTCTTCTTTAATCAAACCACGGTTCATTAAATATTTTTGGATGTGTGCCTGATAAATCGACATGATCGGGCCCAGACCCATCGACACCGTTGGGAACTGCCAATAATCTGGCATTAAATAAGGATGTGGATAGCTCGGTAAACCGTTACCACCCACTTCACGGCGGAAATTATTCAATTGATCTTCGGTTAAACGCCCTTCCAAGAATGAACGTGCATAAATCCCGGGTGCACAGTGACCTTGATAGTAGATCATGTCACCGCCAAAATGGTCGCTGTTAGCACGGAAGAAATGGTTAAAACCGACATCATATAAGGTTGCTGAAGAAGCAAAGCTGGCCAAGTGACCACCTAAATCATCACCTGTTTTATTGGCACGTAACACCATGGCCAACGCATTCCAGCGAATTAACGCACGAATACGGCGTTCCATATCCTGATCGCCTGGCATGGCAGGTTGTTCTTCAACTGAAATGGTATTCAGGTAGGGAGTATTTAATCGCTGAATGGGAACATGCTTTGCAATTGCACGTTGATACAGCTTTTCTAGTAAAAATGCTGCTCGTTCTGTTCCCATGTGTTGTAACACAGCATCAAAGGCGTCTTGCCATTCTTGGGTTTCTTGTGCGTCCGTATCACCATAAAACGCCATAGTTCACTATTCCTAAGCCTAATCGTATGCGTTTATATGTAACATATTTTAGACTTTAGTAGATATGGCTAAACTTAAATGCGCATCTGCCACACTATTTAGCAAATAAATACTGATTGACATTTACTTACACGAGATAACAAAAAGCCGCCAATATAGGCGGTTTTTTATACAATAGTTGCTGCACTGGCTGTTATTATTTTTCTAAGTGATAAGTGAATGGCTAATATTAAATTACTCAGGGCGTAAATACAGCAAAGCATTTTGATTTGTTTTAATAACTCATGCAATGCAGATATTGTTAACTATTTAAACTCTGACTAAACACCAGACCAAATAAAAGCGACTGACGCCGCTTTAATTTAATCCAATTCTGTGTTGGTCTTAGTAATTACTACAAGCCAATCGCTTAAATTAGCGTACCAATTACGGCAACATCGCTAAATAAGTTGAAGGATTTTTGCGCTTGCCATCTTTCACAACTTCATAATGAAGGTGTGGGCCTGTACAACGACCTGTACAGCCAACATTGGCAATATGTTCACCCGCTTCAACACGGTCGCCCACACGTGCAATCAAACGTGAAGCGTGTGCATAACGTGTAAGATAGCCATTGCCATGGTTAATTTCTACATATTGACCATAGCCTGTGCCCCAGCCTGATTTAGTCACAACACCAGGGCCAGTCGCATAAATTGGTGTACCGCTTGGTGCAGCAAGGTCTAAGCCAGAATGGTTTTCAGCACGACCACTCATCACGCGACCGCCATAGTTCGAGCTAACACGTGCATTCGGTAAAGGATGTGACACTAACCACGAATAAGGATTTGAAGAAGCAAAACGGGTGCTGGTATTAGAACCATATTTTTTGGCTAAAGACGCGTTATTTAATTCTGTAGTTTTTTCACGCAGTTTAACCGTCATCTGCGTTTGTGCAGGAACGTCAATATCTTGTGATTCAGTATAAGAACCTTGAGACAAGGTACGTGTTAATTGTTCAATACGGTCAGTTGATGAATTTTGTGAATCTAACTCAACCAAGTCTGCAAATGCAACAGATGCAGCAGAAGCTGCCAGTGAAAACGCTAATAAAATACGGCGTGAATGCATAAAAAAACCTCTTAACTGTTCTTACTTGAAGTTCCTTGTGATCTCTTCCTTGATATCTACTGAAAGGAGCGCATAAGATTAGGGCATAAACATGAAGGAATGATGTATGTCCGAACCTGTGAATCTCTTTCAACAAACAAGAAAACACATAAAAACAGGAAACCTAACGTTTCTCTCAACCCAAGTTGCTGCATGGCAGAAACTTAGCAAACTTATTCAACCTTTACTGCCGCAACCAGAGCAATGGCAGGTGGTTTGTTATCAGCAAGGTGTCTTAACCATTACCGGAACCAATCAGGCAATGGTGAGCCAACTTGGCTATTTGCAAAAGCAATACATTACTCAACTGTCACAACTGCATGAACTTAAAGACTTGCAAAAAATTCAGGTTCGATTGAGAGTTGAATCTCAAACACCCCAAAAGAGTGAAAAGCCTTTAAAAACACTTAGTCCAGAAACTCAAGATATGTTACGAGGTGCTGCTGACTTTGTGAGCGACCCTAAGCTTAGCCAAGCTTTGTTACGTTTGGCAAGCAATAAAAAATAATTGTTTGCAGAAAACTCCAAAAACTCGAATGCAAACTTGTGATTTGTGTCACACTTTCTATTGTTACATTATAACGTTAGCAAGAAAAGACAATGACTTATGTCACTTGGACATAACTGATCGGGCAAGAATTTATGTCATCAAATGTTACAATTTCATAACTACTTGGATCACTCTGAACATTGCGTAATAACTGATTATTTAACGCATGTCCTGATTTATAGCCATCAAACTTGGCAATAATTTGATGCCCAAGCAAATATAAATCCCCTACTGCATCTAAAATTTTATGACGCACAAACTCATCAGAGAAGCGCAAACCTTCTTCATTGACCACGCCAGTATCATCCACCCCAATGGCATTATCTAAACTTGCACCCAAAGCCAAATTATTGGCTTTTAAATAGTCCAAATCTTTCATAAAGCCAAAAGTGCGTGCGCCACTGACTTCATAGACAAAAGTTTCTGTCGAAAAGTCGATGGTGGCTGACTGATATTCTTTTTTAAAGGCAGGGTGATCAAAGTCGATGGTGAAATTGAGCTGAAAACCTTCATGCGGACTAAATACCGCACGTTTATCATCAATTAATGCTTCTACAGGTTTTAAAATTTTGATGAACTTTTTTGCAGCGTCTTGTTCTTTCAAGCCACCCTGCATCAATAAATAGATAAAAGGCCCAGCACTGCCGTCCATAATTGGCACTTCAGAAGCAGAAACTTCAATAATCAGGTTATCAATACCTAAACCCGCAATCGCACTCATCACATGCTCAATGGTGCCGACTTTGGCATCTTCTTGAACCAAATTCGAGCACATGAATGCTTCCTGAATCAGCATGGCATTGGCTGGAATATCCACAGGTGGGTTTAAATCGATACGACGAAACACAATTCCCCCATCGGCATGATGCGGCACAAAGTTGATCAAAACTTTTTGACCACTGTGCAGACCAATACCGCTCGCCTTGACGACACGTTGTAGGGTACGTTGTTTCAGCATGTTCTCAATTCATCTAAATTTTAAAACCGCTATACGTTAGCATATTTAGCCATTGATAAAAAACAAAAAAGGCAGTTTAAAACTGCCTTTTCCCGATCATACAATTAAATTGATGATCTTGGCTTATTTACGCTGCTGATTTTTCAAATAGTCTTGAATACTCATTGGCGTTGGGCGTGCAGCACCCGAAGTACTGGTTGCGCTGATCGGCGCAGCATCTGCTTGTTGGCGCTGAATGGCAGGCACATCATCTTCTTCTACTGCTGCGGCAGGAGCTGCAGCTGCAGTTTGAGTCACAGTGCGTTTCGCTGGCTCTGGCGTATCGCCTGTATTACGAGCCAAACCTGTAGCAATCACAGTCACGCTAATTTCGTCACGTGCATCTGGATCAAACACAGTGCCATAGAACACTTGAGTTTGCTCAGTATCTGAAAGCTGATGAATCACATCCATGATCTCTTCGATTTCACCGAAGGTCACGTCTTCACCACCTGTGACGTTAATTAACAAGCCTTTGGCATTGGCAATCGTCACGCTGTCTAACAATGGACTGCGAATCGCTTGTTCAGCTGCTTGACGAGCACGGTTTTCACCACGACCAGAACCCACACCCATCATGGCATAACCACGTGTACTCATTGCAGTTTTCAAGTCTGCAAAGTCAAGGTTGATGTGACCAGGACGTACCACCAAATCAAAAATACTGCGCACACCGTTCAGTAAAACGTCATCGGCTTTTTTATACGCATCTTTCATGGAAATGTCGCGATAAACTTTCATTAAACGCTGGTTTGGAATAATGATTAACGAGTCGACATATTGTTCTAAAGCGGCAATACCCTTTTCGGCAGACAGCAAACGGCGTTTACCTTCAAAATTGAACGGTGTTGTGACCACACCAACAGTCAAAATACCCATTTCTTTCGCAATTTCAGCCACGACAGGGGCAGCACCTGTACCTGTACCGCCACCCATACCTGCGGTCACAAATACCATATCTGTGCCTTCAAGTTGTTGGCAGATCAGTTCACGGCTTTCTTCTGCTGCAGTTTGCCCCACTTGAGGATCGCCGCCCGCACCTAAACCACGCGTGCTTTGCTCACCCAACTGGATTTTAAACTGCGAATTCATACGATCTAGTGCTTGTTTGTCAGTGTTAGCACAAACAAATTTTACACCCTGAATATCGGACTCCAGCATGTGTTGCACAGCATTACCGCCTGCACCACCTACACCAAACACAGTGAAACGGGCTTGACCGTTGCTATCGGTTTGATCATCTTCAAAAAATTCAAATGAGGCCATGACCTTTAGATTTCCTAATACATAATAATTGGCAGTCACTTAAGCCCGTATACTGCCTTGATCTTCATAAAAAATTATTTTTAAGAATGCTGTTCAACTTCTGGCTTGTCAAGTACAAGCGATGATCCGTACAACTTCCTAACAATATTCCCAAAAAACTCAACTTAAAAAATCGATTTTAACTTTTCGTTTAACCCTGACCACGCACGTCCCACACGCCCCCACACCGATAAGGTTTCAGGGTCTTCATGTTCAACAATCGTGTCATGGGTATAATTTTGACTATAAAGCAACAACCCTGCTGCAGTCGCATATTGCGAACGACGTAAAGCGGCTTGATGCGGTTCATCTGCATACACTTGTGCAGGATGGTTACCCAAATGTGCAGACACGCCCAACATACGGCGTACCAAACTGATCATGCCTTCAATTTGTGCAGCATCACCTGCCAATACCACACCATGATATAAACCATGGATAGCACCACTTTTTTCCAGTTCCTGACGAATTTGTGTAAAAATTTCTTCGTAACGCGCAATAATAATTTCGGTCAGTTCAATCCGACTAATGGTTTGAGGCCCATCAATACCCTGAATCTGAATCATGTGATCAGGCTTGACCACTTTCATATCAACACAGCCGTGCAATAATTTGATACGTTCAGCTTCTTCTGTCGTGGTTTGCAATACAGCCGCAATATCACGAGTCACGTGTTCACCACCACGCTGCAAAGTGTGTGCCAACGCTAGACGACCATCTAAATAAACCGCCATGCTGGTGGTACCTGCGCCTAAATCGACCAGACACACACCATATTCTTTTTCATCTTTCAGCAAACTGGCTTCTGCGGTTGCCAAATTAGACACCACCATTTTTTCGACACCAATATTGGCCCCTTTTAAGGCACGGTCTAAATTCTGCATGGTGCTAATAGGCAACATCATTAACTGATAATGCCCCGTCATGCTATGTGCCGACATACGAATCGGGTTTTGTACCCATTCGCCAGAATCGTCTAAATCGAAACCAAGCGGCACTGCGCTCACCAAATAATGGTCTGAGGTGAGATGACTGGCTTTGGCTAAATCTAAAGCACGCACCACTTCACTGGTGGTAATCATGTGCTCACTGTTTTCAATTGAAGTGCGACCAGAGGCATAAAAGCTTTTGAGTTCTGCACTTGGAATAGAAATCCATGCCGAATGCACACGACATTCAGCCATATCTTCTGCTTCCTGCACAGCATTTTTAATAGCCGTGATGACTTTATCAAGACTGACAATTTTGCCTTTATTCATGCCGCGGTTACGCGCAGTCGCCATACCAATCACTTGGATATTGTCTGGCGCATGAACCTTACCAATCAAAACTGAAACTTTGTGCGTCCCAATGTCAATCGCAACAACCGAGGGAACAGCTTCACTCATTTATTTACTACCATTACCAGTATGTTTAATTTATGGCTTAATGCCTCTATTTTTTTAAAGCCCAATATTATGGCTTTGCTCTTATTCCCTCTGCAATACTTGTGTCATCAATCGTTACAACAAAGTGACCATTTGCAATTTTAGGTGCAATGGAGTTTTTCCACTGAATGGCTAAACCATTGCGATAACGCAAGTCAATAGCCGAGATTTTAGACCATACAGGTTTTAAATCACTTTGTGCAAGATGCCCCAAACGTTGCAGCTTACTCATGGTTTGATCTTTATCTACAATAACACGTAGACCTGAATCAAACTGCATAAACCACGTCATACGCTCTGTTAAATATAGTTCTTTTAAACGATCGTTAACGGGTAAGAATAATTGGTTAATTTCATTATAACGGCGCATCATCATTTGAGACTGATGCGCTGGGCCGTGTAATAACGGCAAATGTTGATTATTTTGTGGTGTGACTTCGCTAAACACCTCACCACTGTCACTTAGTAAACGCCCTGTACCCCAACGTGCAATGGCGTGACGAGGCATCACCCGCACCCGAATTGCATTTGGCCAAGCACGGGAAACCACCACCCGATCTACCCAAGACAACTCTAAAGTGGTGTCACGAATTTGCTCTAGGTCAGAGGTAAAGTAGTTCTTTTTCATGACAGGGTTAACATGGGTCATGACCTGACGATGTTCTGCATCTGAACGCGTACCCACCACATCCAGCTTGGCAATTTGAGCATCGGTCATCACCGTGTATAACGCATAAGCGCCAACAGCCAATACCAGCATCGCCACAAACAGCATTACCCAGCCACCAAAATTGATCAGCTTTTCTTTGGCTGTCGGTGGCTTATCATGAATTGAGGTAATTGCTGCCCGTTTACGGCGCAAAGATGCTGGAAGTTGAGCCATACTTAGTGCGCTTCACCTGTAAGGGTTTGTGCCAAAATCGCCACACAGAGCTCATCAAAACTATAGCCCACTGCATTTGCAGCTTTTGGCACTAAAGAATGACTGGTCATGCCTGGCACAGTATTGACTTCCAATAACCAGAAATTGCCCTGCTCATCTTGCATGGCATCAATACGGCCCCAGCCGCTTGCACCCACAGCCTGAAAAGCACGTAAAGCCAATGCCTGTAACTGTTGTTCTTCTGCGGCACTTAAACCACATGGAATACCATATTGCACATCGTTACGCTGATATTTAGCTTCATAGTCGTAGAACGCCACATCTTTCGGTGGCTCTAAACGAATAATTGGCAAGGCCTGACCATTCAGTAACACAATGGTAAATTCACGCCCTGTAATCCATTTTTCTGCCATGACCACGGCATCGTGTGCAGTCGCTTTGGCTACCGCTTCGGCAAAGTCTTCCATTTTTTCAACTTTGCTCATGCCAATGCTTGAACCTTCATGCACAGGCTTAATAATCAGTGGCAAACCTAGAGCTGCGACCACCTCTTCAATATTAGAATCTTTGCTAACAATACGATAAGGTGCCGTTGGCAAGTCCGAACCTTGCCAAATTTGCTTGGTTTTGACTTTGTCCATGCCAATGGCTGAACCTTGCACACCTGTGCCCGTGTATGGAATATTCAACCACTCCAGTACACCCTGAATTTGACCATCTTCACCACCACGCCCATGTAACACAATAAAGGCACGGTCATAATTGACCAATTCCGTCACACTACGTGACTGAGGATCAAAGGCTTCTGCTTGAACCCCTGAACGTAGCAGTGCTTCGAGTACCGCTTGCCCGCTGTCTAGAGAAACCTCACGTTCAGCAGATTTTCCACCCAATAACACGGCAACTTTGCCGAACTTTGAAGCATTTGACACGTTTATATCCTTAAACTTTAAAACTGGTCGATCAAATTCAAAATCACACGCTGTGATTATTTTAAATACAGATGATTTTGTGCAAGTTCGATTGAAATTGCCCCAACATTACCTGCACCCTGAGTCAATAACAAGTCATTGGCTTGTAACACTTGTTTCACAATATTCGGTAAATTGCCATCGTGTGGATCGACCAAAATTGGCTCGACCTGACCACGTAAACGAATGCTGCGCGCCAAAGTACGGCTATCTGCACCTACAATTGGTTTTTCACCCGCAGGATAAACATCCAGCAACAATAATTGATCGACTTGCGACAACACTTCTACAAAGTCATCAAAACAGTCACGGGTACGGCTAAAACGGTGTGGCTGGAATAACATCACCAAACGACGGTCAGGATGACTTTGACGTGCCGCTTTAATGGTTGCTTCAACCTCTTTCGGGTGGTGTCCATAGTCATCCACCAATTTCACATTGCCGCCTTCTACGGCAAATTCACCTTGAACTTGGAAGCGACGACCTACACCGCTAAAGCCTTCTAAGGCGCGGCAAATTGCACCATCAGAAACGCCTTCATCGGTCGCGATCCCAATTGCTGCCAAGGCATTCAGTACGTTGTGTAAACCAGGCTGATTCACCGTTACACGTAATGGCTCACGGTCTTTACGCAAAACAGTAAAGTGAGTGCGCATACCGTCCTGATCAACATCAATGGCACGAATGTCGTTGTCTTCGTTAAAACCATAGGTCAATACTGGGCGGCCAATACGCGGCATAATTTCGCGAATGTTGGCATCATCACCACACACCACTGCCAAGCCGTAGAATGGCAGTTTATGTAAGAATTGAATAAAAGTATCTTTTAAAGTATCAAAACTACCGCCATAGGTGTCCATGTGGTCAGCATCAATATTGGTCACCACAGCCGCCATAGGTTCTAGGAATAAGAATGAGGCATCTGATTCGTCAGCTTCAGCCACGATATAACGGCTAGCACCAAGTGCCGCATTCACACCCGTACGGTTCAGCAAACCACCAATCACATAAGTTGGATCCATATTTTCTTCGGCCAACATACAGGTAATTAAACTGGTCGTGGTGGTTTTACCATGCGTTCCCGCAACAGCGATACCATGACGATAGCGCATCAACTCACCCAGCATTTCGGCACGACGCACCACAGGAATACGGGTATCAATTGCGGCTTTAATTTCAGGGTTTTCTGGGTCAATTGCAGTAGAAACCACCAAAACATTGGCACCTTTAATATTTTCTGCCGCATGCCCAATATAGACCTTGATACCATTTTCTTCTAATTGTGCTGTGGTTTTGGATGCCTTGATGTCTGAACCCGACACTTTATAGCCTTGGTTCTTCAAGACTTCGGCAATACCACACATCCCCGCGCCACCAATACCCACAAAATGAATGTGTTTGATACGGCGCATTTCAGGCACTTTAATTAATTTTTTCGCTTGGTCAGCGGGTGTAGATGGAGACATATTTTACTCGAACAATGCTTGAATTAAATGAACCACCTGTTGGGTTGCATCAGGTTGTGCCTGCTGACGGGCTTTGACCGCCATTTCAGATAACAATTGACGATTCATCAACGGGGTTAATAAGGCAGTTAAACTTTCAGGCGTCATACTGGCCTGCGGACAAATTTTGGCAGCACCAAGATCGGCTAAAAACTTGGCGTTTGCAGTTTGGTGGTCATCCACTGCGCTTGGCAAAGGTACAAATACAGCCGCAACACCCGCAGTCGCAACCTCAGTCACGGTCAACGCACCAGCACGACAAATAATTAAATCGGCATCACTGTAGGCTTGTGCCATATCTTCAATAAAGGGCTGTACATTGACCTGCAAGCTGTCTGGCTTATGCGCATAACGCGCCTGCGTCGCTTCGGCATGGTTTTGACCACACTGATGATACACATCTAAAGGTAGATTCAGCTGTTTTAAAGCTTCAGGCACACACTCATTTAAGGCTTGTGCACCGAGTGAACCGCCCACAATTAAAATACGAATAGGCAAGCCTGCTTTTTCACGTTCCTGATAACGCCATGCAGGGCTTAGCGTTGCCGTAATTTCTGCTCGTACAGGGTTACCTGTAGTGACAATTTTTTCACTGCTCGGGAACGTATTTGGGAAAGCCTGACATACGGTTTTTGCCACACGTGCTAACTGAGTATTGGTAAAACCTGCGACCGCATTTTGCTCATGGATAATCACAGGAATACCCAAGGCACGAGCAGCCAAGCCACCTGGCCCTGCCACGTAGCCACCAAAGCCTGCAACAGCATCGACATTTAATTGTTTCATGTAACGCATGGCGCTCAATGTTGCACCTAAAATTTTAAATGGTGCGGCCAGTTTACGAATCAGACCATTACCACGCACACCCTGAATATTAATTTGGTAAATTGGAATATTGTGGTTTTGAAGCAGGCGATTTTCCATGCCCGTTGGCGTTGCCAACCATGACACTTGAATCCCTTGTTGCTGTAATTGTTTTGCGACGGCCAGCGCTGGAAAAACATGTCCACCTGTACCTGCGGCCATCATCATGACATGTTTAGGCTGTTGTTGCTGTGCGTCAGTCACGGTTTAATTCTTCAACTCAAAATAAGGCAAATAAAAATCTTGTATAAGGCCTCAATTGTAATCACAAACGCATAGGCTTGAAAGGATATTTACTTTTTTTCACCAAGTGCTTGATTGTTTTTTTCTACAGTTTTTCAAGTTTAAACTAGTTTTATTATTAATCTACGGAAAATGTTAAATTTTATTCAGTTTCAGATGATTTATTTGACCTATTTTACAAAGTATAAGTGTGCGTTTTTGTATCTTTCATTCTAAAAACAAAGCGCCCTAAAATTAGAGCGCTATTGTCTGAACTTTCTTAGCCTGATTTGACTCACACTTTTTTATAGCCTCATTCGGCACATGAACCTGCAATGTAATCAGTCAAAGCATAGACTCTCGTTTAACTGTTACGACCTGCTTCGAGTACGGCAAATAAATCATCGGCTATAGATGTGCCAAACTGTGCGTCAATTTCACGAATACAGGTTGGACTGGTCACGTTAATTTCAGTGACATAGTTGCCAATCACATCTAGTCCGACAAAAACCAGACCTTTTTCGCATAAGTATGGCCCGACTTTGGCTGCAATGGCCTTATCATTTTCAGTCAATGGACGTGCTTCACCTAAACCGCCTGCAGCTAAATTGCCACGCACTTCACCATTTTGCGGGATACGCGCCAAGCAATAAGGCACAGGTTCGCCATTGATCATGAGGATGCGTTTATCACCATCCACAATTTCAGGAATATAACGCTGCGCCATGATCGGCTGTGTGCCATTGTTAGTTAAAATTTCAATGGTTGAGCCAATATTGACCCCATCTTGGTATAAACGGAAAATCCCCATGCCGCCCATGCCGTCTAGCGGTTTGACAATTACATCGCCATGTTGCTGAATAAATTCACGAATCAGGCTTTGTTGTGAAGTGACCAAGGTCGGAACTTGTAGCTCAGGGAATTGGGTCGCAAACAGTTTTTCGTTACAGTCACGCAGGCTTTGTGGCTTGTTGATGATCCATGCGCCCTCTCGCTCGGCTTGCTCTAAAATATACGTGGTGTAGACGAAATTCATGTCAAAAGGTGGGTCTTTACGCATAAGAATCACATCATAATCTGCCAAGGATTCTTTGCGTTTTTCGCCCAATTCGTAATAATGGTTATAGTCTTCAAAGACTTTGAGCGGTGCAATGAGGCCAAATGCCTTGCCCTGATCAATATATAAGTCTTGCTGTAATGCATAGCCCAAGGTATGCCCACGACGTGAAGCAGCCCATAGCATTGCCATAGTGGAATCTTTTTTCAGATTAACTGTTTCAATGGGATCCATCACCACAAGTACGCGCATATTTCGGTGCTCTTTTGAAGAATTGAATAAGCAAAAGTATAGCGGAGTTTGGCTTTGGTTTTGCTGCAATTTTCGTAACGCTTTATCTAGCCCCATCACACACTTAGGAGTTTGCGATGCAACAAGCGATTATTGGTTTTCATTTAGATGAAGAAAATGATTGGGTCGCAGATTTAGCCTGCGGTCATGGGCAGCATGTGCGGCATAATCCGCCTTGGCAAAACCGCCCATGGGTCATTACAGAGCAAGGTCGTCAAGAAAAGCTTGGGGTGATGCTGGAGTGTAAGAAGTGTGAGGAGCAGGCTAAGTAGGATCTTTAGCATACCCAGTTTGTGATCCCAAATAAAAATGCTGGCTTATTGAGTCGACTGATATCATTTTACTTAGCAATAGCCCTGAGAGATGCAATTATGGCGCTCAAGACCTTGTGATGTATTAATCACTGATTTTTCACCAACAACGTTGGCTTAAATTCTATTATTTGGAGAGAATTCCCCGAGCACAATCATAAGAACGAGGGTTACTTATAACTTGCCACCTGTTCAATAGCCAATTCATAAGAGCTTTCAAATTGATATTTCATTGTTTCATCTTGAGTAGAATGAATAAACTCTTCCATTTTTTGTTTATATTCTTCATGCCCTGCCTTATACATTGCGAGTAAATATCCCCACTCACCATATAAATATTCAGGGTCATTTTTAGGAGTGTCATTCAATGTCTGTTGCAATAATAATGCTAATTCCGCATAACATTTTTCATATTCGTTTTGGGGTCTTTTTGCATAATAGCTTAACTCACATTGGGTGAGCAAACGTGCTTCACTAAACACATCTTTTAACATTTTACCATTTAAATCATGAGCTTCTTTATACATAGCTGTAGCTAAGTAAATCTGCATTTGCAACTTTTCTCGCTCATGATCATTCTTAATCTTGCTTATTTCAGGCAAACTATCTTTCATTACTTGATTCGCATGCTCTCTTTCTCTGAAATTCAAATTATGAATCGTATCTTTATATGTTTTTATAATAGTCTGATCTTCTATGGAAAGATTTAATGTAGCATCACTGTCTCTAATGGGCTTAGCTTCAGTATGACGAGTATTATGATCATTAGATGAGCAGGCAGTATTTCCGAATATAAAAAAAACTGCTAAAAAAGTAAGGAAAAACTTCATCTAACTTCTCTTGCTGCGGAGTTTAAAGTAAATGTGTAGGTTGTAAAACTCGGTATTGGTGTAACGGTGCCGCCATTAAACATCAATACATATCCAAGATCTAATTCAACTTTCAATGGTAGTAAATCTGGATCAGGCAAGGCGACATTACAGAAACCTACAGGCTCTTTTCCTCGTTCAGTACTCCAAACCCCGCCATCTGACTTCAATTCTTGTCTTATTAATAATTCAGATTTTCTATTTTTTTCTTTATAGAGTCTTAGAGTCGCATAAGGAATGATTTTATTTGCCTCATGTTTTACCACTGGAGGAAGATAGGAAACCGTTATAAAAAGGTTTTTATCCTTTAAAATATATGTAACGAAAAAATCACATGTTCCTGAAACAATTTGCAGAATAGTTCCTAGTAATCCTTTGTTATCTTCATCGTATGGAGGTATTCCTGTTTTAAATTTCACATAATCGGTTTTATTACACTCAATATAATAGTTTTCATATTGCCTCTTATTTGCAGAATGATTGATTAAGTTCTGTTGAGCATTCACCAACTGATCTTGACTGGCTTGAGGATTAGAAACAACATGGCAACTAGCACTACTGCTATCTCCAACAACGTGTGATTGTTGCGGTTGAATGATAGCACCACAGCTGAGTTTATCACCCACATAAGCAACTGGCTTACCATCAAAGATAATATGGTCATGACTTTTAATCACTGTAGACCAAGATTTGCATTTAGGACAAAAATGTCCATCACCAGCTCTAATAAAAGAATTTCCCATTTGAGAATCTCTTATCTGAGTAGCGAAAATACGACCACCATGAGTTGTTGGTGCATTATGAATAGCAAAACCTTTCATAATCTTAATCCTTATAATTTAATCCAGACTAAGAAAATTCTGAGGCATTTTTGAAGAAATTTGCTGTAGTTTTTCGATAAATAATTCGTGTAAAAAGCCGATCTTGTCATTTTTAAGTTCATATATGTTTTTATTATTTAATAAGTATAACAAACTTTGAGATGAGTAAAAAATCGCAGTATATTTCTCATATTATAATCAAATTTAGTCCAACTGCTTCAGTTAGACTTTATATCATTATTTATCACATCCCATAATGTTATTAAAATAAATAAAAGTGAAAAAGGAAGCTCTCGCTTCCTTCCTCAATAAACTTAAACCCCATACTTCACACGGTACGCTTCCATTTTTGCCAAGGCCTCTTTTTCACCTTTGGCATCTAAATAGTTCATTAAATCTTTCATGGTAATTAGAGCATGCACAGGAATTTCCAGCTCTTTTTGCACTTCCTGAATGGCAGACAAATCGCCCTGACCTTTTTCCTGACGGTCTAAAGCCACCAATACACCTGCAATTTGTGCGCCTGCATTTTTCAAAATAGTGACCACTTCGCGAATAGCTGTACCCGCAGTGATCACATCATCAATAATCCAAACCTTTTTGCCCTCAACCGCAGCACCGACAAGCACACCACCTTCGCCATGATCTTTAGCTTCTTTACGATTAAAGCCCCACGGCACACTCACGCCATGATTCTGAGATAAAGCCACAGCAGTAGCCGCAACAAATGGAATCCCCTTATAGGCAGGCCCGAAAATCACATCTACATTTTTGCATTGCATAAGTTGGTCTGCATAGCCTGAAGCCAATAGCGATAAAGCTTCACCATCATTTAATAGACCTGCGTTAAAAAAATAAGGACTCACACGACCCGATTTTAAAGTAAACTCACCAAATTTAAGCACACCACGTGATAAGGCGAGTTCGATAAAAGCTTGCGGGTTAAATTGAGCTGGCGATGTCATGAGGTGCTCCGAATTAATACATTGAGGTAAGACCTGAGCATGATACCAAAGAGTAGCTATCCGAGTGATCAAAAAATTCTTCGAGTGGTTTCAATTAACGTCAATGGGTTGCGTTCATCGGTAAGCAAGGGCTTACTCGAATGGTTAGAACAATCTGAAGCAGATGTGATTTGCATGCAGGAAAGTCGCATCACCCATGCCCAATGGACCGATAAATTTAAACCTGAAGGCTGGTACACCCATCTTTTCCCTGCAGAGCGTGCTGGCTACGCAGGCACAGCCATTTATAGCCGCTTACCATTTGTATCTGTGCAAAATGGTTTGGGTTTTGAATTGGCAGACTCACAAGGCCGCTTTATCAGTGCCGAGTTCGATGTCGGGCTAGATCATCCAATTTACATCTGTTCACTGTATTTGCCTTCTGGCTCTTCGGGTGAAGAAGCACAAATGCGGAAAGATCACTTTTTAGAAGAGTATCAAAAGATTCTAAAACAGTGGCGTGAAGAAAATAAATCCATCATTGTCTGTGGCGACTACAACATCGTGCATAAACGCATTGATATTAAAAACTGGTCAGGCAACCGAAAATCTTCAGGCTGTTTGCCGCATGAACGTGCATGGTTAGATTATATTTATAATGATTTAGGCTATGTCGATACTTTCCGTGAAGTACGTCAGGAAGCAGAGCTGTATTCTTGGTGGTCCAATCGCGGGCAAGCACGTGCCAAGAACGTAGGTTGGCGGATTGATTATCATGCCTGCTCTCCTGACTGGAAAACACGTACAGTCAATGCGTGGGTATATAAAGAAGAATGGTTTAGCGACCACGCCCCAGTGATTATTGATTATAAAATTTAATCTTCACACAAATTTTACCGCCCAAATGAGTGAACAAGTGTTCACTTAATCGAGGTTCAATTCGCACATAATCTGTCGACTTTGTACATTTAACTTCAGGGCCATTCAGCGCATTATTGCATCACGGCAAAGGGACAGTCAGGACGACACAAAAGGATTGGAAGCCGATGGATGGAAAAAGTAAACTTGATTCAAGTTGCTTTTCAAGGATGTAACAATGGACGTTAAAATGAGACCCGCATAATCAGGATGATTAAATGCGGGTTTTCTCTTTTTATCATCTTATCTTGTGTTTGTTCTTTTCTGCGCTGTTACTATTATTCTTCACTTCATTCTTGTATTTATTTTGACTTGAATCTATTTTTATCAAGTTTTTCATGTTGTTCTGTTTATACGTCACATTTTAGAACCGCCAAGTGTCAATCTCGTGACATCGCTATGACGTATTGATGACAAATACACTTGTCGATATTCATGTTCATGGTGATTTCTAGCGCTTAACGCTGTTTTGGGCTAGGCTATAGCCAGCTTGATGATATTGATGTGAAAAATTATGTTCAAAATTTATGGTATTAAAAACTGTAACTCTATGAAAAAAGCCTTCGATTTACTCAATGAATTAGGGCTAAGTTATGAATTTCATGATTATAAAAAACAAGGAATTGATGCCGAAACCGTCAAAACTTGGTTAGATGCACTTGGGCAAGATATCATCTTAAATAAAAAAGGCACCACATGGCGCAAACTCAGTGAAGCAGAACAGCAAACAGCACTGGCCAGTGAAGCCAGTTTAATAGAGGCACTATGTACTCACACCAGTTTAATTAAACGCCCTGTCTTAAAAACCGAATCGGGTTTTATTGCAGGTTTTGATGAAGCTGCTTATCGTGCTTTAATCTAAGCTCAAAAAATTCCATTAAAAAAACCTGCTTAAATTAAGCAGGTTTTTTTGATTCTTAGTTGCTAAGACTGCCTTAGCGACAGCCTTAAACGACAACTTAGTTTGCGCGAATCCAAGTTTGGTTACGACCTAATGCCGCTACACCAATGAAACCGCGTAATTCAAGTTTCTTACCACCATTGGCAAGTTTACCTTTGAGCTTGTAGGTCTTACCAGTTTGCGGGTCAAGAATTGAACCACCATCGTAGCTTGTGCCACCCGTATTTTTCAGACCGCGAACAATGGTCAAACCTTTCAAAGATTTGTTGTGATACGGACCTTCACATTTTGTACAGGCATTTTCTTCACCAGGTGTTAAAATTGACTGAATACTTGCGGTTAAAGTTCCATTTTTTTGCTCAGTAAATCTTACCGTGGCTTTGGGTTGTTTGGTTTTATCGTCAATTGTTTTCCAAACTGTGCCGTTAAGCGGATCTGCAGCATTGGCTAAAGCGCTTAAACCTAACAGCCCGAATGCAAGTGCAATTTTTTTCATTGTTTTGTTTCCCTGGTCTACTATCAGACAACTTTATTATTAAAAAGTCACAACAAATTTGCAATTTTTGAATGTGACCGTTTAGTGTACCCTTGTAAATTATGTTGGTAAATACACAAATATCCGATCAAATAAAGAACAAAATGGAAAAATCATGAAGATTAACCCCATGTGGAAACAAATTATTACAGAGCGGTTTTTAAAAACCACCATCCGTACGCCTAGTCAGTTAAATTTACCACCCAATTCTTTACGTTTTGCACTTGAGCAAATGTGTCGTTTGTTTCCTATGCAAAAGTCGGTGCAGGTACGCACATTGCGTTTGGCAGGTTTACGTGCCGAAGAATTAAAACCTCAGGATGCTGCTACACAGCTAATTTTTCATATTCATGGCGGGGCTTTTTTTCTAGGTTCTTTAAATACGCATCGGGCATTTTTAAGCCAAGTGGCGGCACGTACTCAAATGCAGGTCATTCATGTCGATTACCCTCTTGCACCTGAGCATCCGTTTCCTAATGCCTTAGAAGCTGTCTTTGATGTTTATCAAAGTCTTTTAACACAAGGTATTCAAGCCAAAGACATTATTTTGTCTGGCGATTCTTGCGGGGCAAATCTGGCTTTGGCACTGGCCTTGAAAATACGGGATGAGCAATTGCCACAAGTCAGCGCCCTGATGCTGCTTTCACCCTTTCTGGATTTAACGCTCACCAGTGAATCCTTACGCTATAACCGCAAGCATGATGCCCTACTCTCGATTGAAACACTGGAAACAGGCATTGATTATTATGTGCCGCCTGAACTGGATCGTGCTGCGCCACAAATTTCACCTTTATTTGATGATTTACATGACTTGCCCCCTGTTTTGGTACAAGTTGGCTCTAAAGAAATTTTGCTGGACGACGCAGCCCGTTTTAAAGAAAAAGCTGAACAAGCAGGGGGAGAAGTACATTACAAACTCTACACAGGCATGTGGCACAATTTTCAAATGTTTTCGCCATGGTTTGATGAAGCCAAGCAAGCTTTGGCAGATTTGGCTGAATTTGCTCATCTGCAAGATCAAAGCTAAATTTGAAATTAAGCTAAAACCGTTGATGACATCATTGCAGCTCTATGCGCGTAAACGGAGTTTTCAATAAAACTGACAATAAAAAAGCTCAGCATCCTTAAGATACTGAGCTTTTTTGTTGGGAAAAATACAGCCTAAATTGCCTGAATTTGTTGCAAGGCCTTAGCAACTGCCTGATCTTTAAATTCAGACATACTCACACCTTCCGCACGAATCACTTGCACATCATTCACGCCTGTAAAATTGAAGATGGTTTTTAGAAAATCTTCCTGAAAATCGGCAGGGCTGTTATCACCATAGACGCCACCACGGCTACTGGCGATATACGCTGTTTTCTCACCCGCCAAGCCCACAGGGCCTTGCTCAGTATATTTAAAAGTTTTGCCTGCCACACTAATGCGGTCAATCCATGCTTTCAAGGTAGAAGTCAAACCAAAGTTATACATGGCAACACCTACGACCACGACATCGGCATCTATATATTGCTGGATAATTTTTTCACCCAAAGCGGCTTGTTCTGCGTCTTGGCCCATTAAAATTTCGGCAGTTAAATGCGGAATCGGTTGCTGTGCCAAATCTAAATAATCGACCTGTGCATGGGCATGTTTCGCAGTCAGTTGTTGCACAATGGCCTGACTCAACTGACGTGAAACCGAATTTTCACCTAAAATACTGGAGTCGATATGTAAAATTTTCATGGCTGCATCTCAATTCTTTATTCATTCAATAACGCTATTTTAATCTTTGCGCTAAATTGAATAATCTGGAGAATTAAGACACTCTGTTTTATTTTTGGAACAAAATTGGCAAGATCGCTGCGCCACAACCCACTTTGATTATGCAATAGCTACTCCAAATTTACACGACTACTCCATTCAGACTTGGCTTTGATAAGGTTCCAAATAATTGACCCACATTGGCTCTTGTAAAGCTGCTTGCATCCAAGCCTGCATAGCGGGATGCTGCATCACCAGTTGCATATACTGCTGACTTTCTGCGCTCACGGGCAAAGCATAAGTCATAAAACGTGTCACCACAGGGGCATAAAAGGCATCGGCAATGCTGAATTCACCACATAAAAAGCCACCTACAGTTGGGCGTGTTGCCCAAATCTGTTCAATGCGAGCCACATCCTGCCTCAAACCTGCATGTTCTTGCCATAATTTTGCGCCAACTTCCGCTAAATTGGCGCGAATATTCATCCCACATAAACTGCGTAAATCTGTAAAACCGCTGTGCATTTCTGCACAAATACTGCGTGCCCAAGCGCGTTGTTGTGCATTACGTGGCCACAGGGCTTGCTCTGGAAATTGCTCAGCCAAATATTCACAAATGGCAAGAGAATCCCAGACCAATAATCCATCATGCAATAAAGCAGGTACTTTACCGTTTGAGTTCACTGCCAGCACCTGCTGTTTAAAATTACCCTGACCACGTTCTGTGGGAAAATTGATCTGAATTTCCTCAAAAGGCAGATGAAATGCTTTTAACACCAGCCACGGACGCAGCGACCAGCTCGAATAATTTTTATTGGCAATATACAGTTGCATCATAATTGTGATTCCTGTGCTGTGTCCAACTGACTGAGCTGTTGCAATAAAGTACGCTCGGTAAATGCACCTGTTAAACGTAAACTGCGAATTTCTTGTTGTTGTGCATCTAAAAACAAGAATGTCGGTGGCCCTAAAATTTCCCATTGATTAAGCAAGGCCTGATGACTTTCATCATAATCACTTAAATCGAGTTTAATCAGATAATACGCTGCCAATGCCTGTTTAACCTCAGCAGCCTTCAATACTTGCTGCTCAATCGGACGACACGCTACACACCAGTCGGCATAAACATCGATCATCACTTGCTGATTTTTAGGGGCTTGAGCCAGTAACTGTTGTAATTCGGCAGCAGTTTTGGCCTGATGCCATTGTAATCCTACTACACTTTTTTGCTGCCAAAAGCGCTGACTGTGTTGATACTGGCTATAAATCAGATAAGGCACAACCAACAATAACGCACTCACATAAAGGGCTCGCAAGCCACCATGATAGCGGCTTAAACGATGCAGCACATAGCCAATAAAACTGAGTCCAAGTGCCAAGCTAAGCCATTGCAGCCATGCTTCACCAATTAAAGGACGGACAAAATATAGTGCTAAAGCCAGCATAATAAAGGCAAACAGCACTTTAATTTGATGCATCCACAAGCCTGCTCGCGGCAATACTTTTGCCCCAAGCACACTGGCCAACAATAACGGCGTACCCATGCCAAAACCGAGTGTAAATAGTAGTAACGCACCCTGTATCTGACTTTGGGTTTGGGAAATAAACAATAATGCCCCTGCTAACGGCGCAGTCATACACGGCCCAACCAACAAGGCAGATAACATGCCCATTAGCGCAGCACCAGCTAAATTACCGCCCTTTTGCATAGATTGCGCCTGATCGAGTCGATTGACCCAAGCACGTGGTAACTTGATTTCAAACAAACCAAATAGGTTTAAAGCAAACAGCACAAATAACAGGCTAAAGGCAATTAAGGTTGCAGGCTGCTGCAACCAACGCTGAAAATTCAAACCTGCTGATGACGCAATTAATCCCAACAGCGCATAGACCATGGCCATACTGCAGACAAAGACCAGTGCAATCATCCATGCTTTGATGCCTTTGTGTTCACGTACCAATAGGGAGGTCAAAATGGGCAACATCGGCAAAGAACACGGGGTAAAAGCCAGCAGCAGCCCCAATCCAAAAAATAATAGCAAACCATAGGCCAACGAGCTTTGTGCCAGTTTTTCAGACCACTGCTGATCTTGTGCCGTTATAGGTTGTGCAGCTTCAGGGCTTGTCTGCAAATCAGTTGGAGAATTGGCAGGTGCAGTTGAAAATCCTTCACGAGTGGAACTACTTTGCCCAGCCCAAATACTTTTTTGTGATGCACTTTGATTTTCTAAAATGACCAAACCTGTGTTATCGGTCTGGAATTCTATGCGCTGCGGTGGATAACAAATCCGATCTTGGGCGCACCCTTGCCAAGTCACTTGATAGTGCTGCGCAGCTTGGGTGGGAATTTTAAAACTCACCTGCCGATAATAAACTTGAGTGTGTCCATAATTTTCATCATAAACATCTTCAGCGGGAGGCAACTCCAAAGCCAGCACTTGCTGCCCATGCTCGACCTTAAATTGATGTCGATACAAATAATACTGTTCAGGCATGTTCCAGCGCAGTTCTGCCTGATGCGAATCTACAGATTCAACACTAAACTGAAAGGCTTTTTCGGGCGGAAGTAATGGCGTTTCTGCCTGCACATTCAAACTGAACAGCAACAGCCAACCCAACAATAAAATACGCACAGCTTTATGCAAATAGTGACTCAGATGATAAGCCACGCCTCGAATCACTGCATTTAACTGTGCTGCACTCGGCTGAAAAAAAGGCAGTGTCATCTTGTTTTAGCTGCCTCCGCATACACTTTGTTGTTATTGAATAAATGCAGCGCGTGAAATCACTGTTTACACGCGCTGCATTTTGAGTTGTTGTTTAAGTGCTGTTCACTTAAAACAGGAACGACATCCCTAAACCTGCACGGTAACTTTTATCTGCACCGTCTAAATCTACACCAACACTGGCATCGAGTTGGGTACGCTCATTCAGTGTATAAATCAGCCCTGAACCCAAACCATATTCATAGTCCTGACTTTCTGCTTTGCGATATACCAACTCAGAAAAACCCGACCATTGATCATTTAAACGATATTGAATATTTGGAATCGCAGTTGCCGCCCAATCACTATTTTGCACCGCATAACGCATGGTGATGCCCGTTTTTAATAGGTCGCTATATTGATAGCTCACCGCTGTGCTTAAACTGTAAATATCGTCATGTTCAGTAAAACCGTCATTGCCTGTGGCAATTAACGCTTCTAACAATACTGCCATCGACAATTTATCGTCATTTAAATCAATTGCTTGTTTTAGGCCAATGCTGACATCGCCCAAACCATCATCTTCAACCGATTGCCCTGCAGTTTTGCTTTGGCTCCACGCAGGACCCTGCCAACCTAGTTGCAACTCTAAGTCCTGCATTAAGCCTGTACGCAACAACATGTCAGCATTTAAGCGTGTGGTTTTCACTGTTTCGCCCAAAGCGTTGTTACTTTCCTGATAACTTGCACTTGGCAAAGCCTGTTCCCAAGCCAATTTTCCTACAGGGGTGATACCTGTGCTCATTCCTGCACCAGGACGATCAAATTCAAACTCGGTTGCTCCAACCTGCATGCTGATCGCTGCTGCCACCAGAATTCCAACTGTTTTTAATGCTGACATATTTTTATCTCTGCGGTTAGGCCAATTCTTTACTCATTTTTGCGCCATGGTGACGCAACAATTCTAAAGTCTGTTGTTCTTCTGGCAAAGCATCAGACCATTGAATTTCATCAAAATCACAATCAAACAATAAATCACTGATTGAAGATAAAATAGTTAAACCATCTTCATCTTTGGTATTTGGATCCACTTTTTCATCTAACAGACGTTGTACGGCAGGTGTACATGCTGCACTAGCAGCATCCCAAAGTGGTCCGTAGACTTCTTCGGCATCCCATAAATGCAAATTCACTTTGGCTTGAATCAAGGCTTCTAAAATATCTAGATGGACTTGTAAATCTTGTTGTTTTTGCTGATCACTTAATGGCTGACCCGCCTCATAAGCTTCACAAATTTTTTCCCACCATTGAAATAAACCGTCAGACCAGACCGAAATGACAGGCCCCTTTTCGGCATCCATAAAATTAGGATCCAAACCCTCTGCCAAAAGGCGTTGCACTTGGGCAAGGTCTAATTCTTCTATTGCTTGCACCAAAACTTGTTGTTGCGCAGTTAACATGCAGAAAACTCTCTTCAATCAATATTCAATTTAAGACTATTATGCCCAATAAAGCGGCATTTGTATGAGATAAATATCAGCAAATCGTGAATTTACATCTGCACAGTTCTATCAGGCATAAAAAAGCCCCGCAATGTTTGCGAGGCCAGAAGTCTGCAGTACTTAAACTGCATGTTTCTTATTCATCAGCATCGACATCTGTATCTACAAATTCAGGGCGTGCACCACGAGGGTTCTCATTTTTCTCAAACGCATGTTCTAGGCTGCGTTTTAAACGGTCAATCGCACCATGAATTGCAGTATCAATGTTGTGACCACGATGATTTACAACCACTGGTTTTAAACCTGCTGGACGGGCTTCAATCATGCAACGGATGTCGTCATCACCGCCTTTTTCCCCATTTTCATCACTAAAATGTACTGAAAAATGGGTAATACGCTCACTGTGGCGTTGGAATTCATTATTCAGTTCTTCACGAACGTAACTAATTAATCGATCACTGTTTTGAATGTTTTTATCGGTACGGATTTCAATATTCATGATTTCATCCTCTTGCGTTCGTTATTTCTGAATCTTGTTGTGCCAAAATCTTACATATAATTTTATACATATACGTTTTAGCGTGTTTATAATGTGCTGTTTTTACAGCATAAAGTACATCTTCAACTTAGTTTGGAATAACTTCCTCCCATTTGAATGATGAACACTTTTAAGTCTGCAGAACCGTGTCCCTATACCTTGAATATCGGGCCTATCTAAAAAATATGCAAGCGATATTTATAGAAAAGCAGCAAAAGAATAACCCTTTTAGGACAAGTTTTCGCTCAGATGTTCAATAAGCAACCAATTTGACTGTTCAAGCCGATGTGATTGGTTTTTCAACACAGAAACTTGATGCTTTTAAGGGGCTTAGCATGGCATGCAAAAAGCTAGACATTATTTTTACCATTGGTTTTAAATCCTGCAAAAAATGCAGCGCTTTTAGAATTGGCAAAAAATACCAAGAAATGACCTGTCAATAATCGAATTTTGCTTTATTTTTGCTTAAGAATCTGTATCCTTGAAACGCTTTTCTTGGGGTCTTATTTTATGAAATTTACACATATTGCTGCGCTATGCGCTCTCTCTACTGCTGCAACTTTTACGCAAGCTGCGCCAGTTTGGCAAGATTTTAGCATTACAGGTTTATATGGTGAGAATTATGCTCATCCTGTTGGCATGGTTGATGATTTAGAGCAAACCACTATTACTGCTGAATATGCTGCGGGATTGAAATACGGTGATTTTTTTGCCTTTGCTGACCGTACCAATAATGATCTAAGTGGTAACGAAACTTATTTTGAAGTTGCACCACGTTTAAGCTTGGGTGCTGTTTCAGGCCAAAAACTGGCAGTCGGCCCAATTAAAGACGTTTTGATTGCAACGACTTGGGAAGGTGGTGAAGGCTTTAACAACTACCTGTACGGTATTGGTTTTGCTTTAGACATCCCATATACCCAATATGCAAACATCAACTTCTATAAAGTAGAAAATGATGGCCAAGAAGATGATTATCAAATGACCATCACTTATGCTATTCCATTTAAACTTGGTTCAGAAGAGTTCTTGGCTGATGCTTTCCTAGACTGGTCTACGGCTGAAAAAAATAATCATGCAAGTGAATTGAACTGGACATCTCAGTACAAATGGAATGTGGGTAAACACATTTCACCTGATACCAAACTATACGTGGGTATTGAACATTCTGTTTGGAACAACAAATACGCCATTAAAGGTTTAGACGAACACAATGTTAGCGCATTAGTCAAATATCACTTCTAAGTCAGCCTGATCGCTATTCAAAAAAGCAAGACTTCGGTCTTGCTTTTTTATTGGCTGTTAAAATTTTCAATTTATATTCAGATATAAAATTAGCACGCGACTCATTTGTACTTCACTCAAAACTCCGCTACATTTACTTTAAATTTCAAATAAAAAGCAATGTGACTTCACATGCAAAAAACTGATTTTATTATTCTGCTATTTTGTGCCATTGCCGCAATTTTACATGGCATGAGTGGTTTTGGCTTTCCCATGCTTAGCACCGCTGCAGTGGCGATGCTGTATCCGCTGAGTACCGCAGTCGCCTTGGTTCTCATTCCCTGTTTACTGTTAAATCTATACATGTTGCGGGGTGACACCAAGCAATCTTTATTGAGCAGTTTATATGGCTACTGCAAAAAATATTGGGGCTTAATTCTCAGTGCGTTAATTGGCAGCTATTTAGGCGTCAGTTTGCTGCTGATTCTAAATGAAGGCTATTTAAAATTTGCGATGGGGACACTGATTCTGCTTTACGTGGCCGATCAGTTTAGAACCCACCCCTTACAAATTTCAGCCTCACTGAAAAATATGCTGATTTTTGGTTTTCTAGCAGGTGTGATTGGTGGTGCGACCAATGCCATGGCACCATTTCTGATGATGTATTTACTCAGCACTCAACACAGCAAAACTGATATTGTAGTAATTAGTAACTTAAATTTTATTATTTCTAAACTCATTCAACTGGCAGTGTTATATCCAGTAATTCAACAATTTAATCACATACAATTACAAGTTTTAGCCTTGATTTGCCTAATTTCTGTGGCAATGGTTTATGTGGGCAGTCAGATTCGTAAAAATATTTCTCAGGCTGTATTTAAGCAGATTGTATTTGCTTTGCTTGGTCTTATGGCTATTTACGCAATTGCTCAAGGATTATCCATCATTTTAAAACAGCCTGCATTGCTGGTATAAATCAATAAAAATGAACATAACAAATGGAAAATTATTTAGATTTTTTTTGGCTTAAACAAATTTTTACACCTATAATTAAGGCTAGCTTAAAAAAAAGTCTATTCAGACTGCTTCGGTCGTTTGCATCGACCAATCTTCCCTCTTTTCTTTTAATTCCTTTTGACGGAGTGAACTTCTATGGAAAATAACCATATAGAAGTGCCAGCCAATATTAAGCGAAAAGAACTGATCAAGACCTGGGTGATTGTTGCAATTGCAGCCCTGCTCTCTTTCGGTTTATACAATGTCTTGCCTTATGATGAAAATGCAAATAAGGGTCTAAGTCTGTTGCTTTTTATTGGTATTTTATGGCTCACCGAAGCGGTACACATTACCATTACAGCACTGTTAGTACCTGTGCTTGCTGTGGCTTTAGGTATGCCACTAGAAAATGCCAGCAAAGAACTTGTACCAATTTCAACCAAGCAAGCATTAGCAACTTTTGCTGACCCTGTCATTTTCTTATTCTTTGGTGGTTTTGCCTTAGCAACTGCGCTGCATATCCAAAAACTGGATCGTAAAATTGCGATGTGGATTATTTCCATGTCGGGCGGTCACTTGGGGATTTCGGTTTTATCTATTTTTGTGGTCACTGCTGCGCTGTCGATGTGGATTTCCAACACCGCGACTGCAGCAATGATGTTACCGCTGGCACTAGGTTTGTTGTCACACCTCGATGCCACCAAAGAGCGTAAAACCTTCGTTTTCATTTTATTGGGGATTGCCTACTCTGCCAGTTTAGGTGGTTTGGGGACTTTGGTCGGCTCTCCGCCAAACGCCATTGCAGCCAAAGCTTTAGACTATGACTTTGCTGACTGGATGAAAATTGGTCTACCAATGGTGCTGATTTTACTGCCAGCCATGTTGGTCAGCTTATATTTGGTATTGCGTCCAAATTTAAACCAGAAAATTCATTTTGAAACTGAAGTGATTCCTTGGACCAAAACCCGTATTGCAACCATGCTTTTATTCGCATGTACTGCAGTGGCATGGATTTTTGGTAAAAAACTTAGCGAAACCTTTGGTATTAGCCAACCCGATACATGGACTGCATTAGCTGCTGCATGTTTGGTGGTCATGCTAGGTACTGCCTCATGGAGGCAAGTGGCTGAAAATACCGATTGGGGCGTGTTATTACTGTTCGGTGGTGGTCTAACCCTCAGTGCAATCTTAAAAGATTCAGGTGCGTCTTTGGTATTGGGTCAAACCCTTGCCAATACCTTTGGTGATACTTCTCCATTGGTGGTCATTTTTGCAGTCACCATCTTCATTATTTTCTTAACCGAATTTACCAGTAACACCGCTTCTGCTGCGTTATTAGTACCTGTATTTGCTGCAATTGCAGACCAAATGGGTATTCCGAAAGAAATTTTAGTGGTGATTATTGGTATTGGTGCATCGTGTGCCTTTATGTTACCTGTTGCAACACCACCAAATGCGATTGTATTTGGTACAGGTCAAATCAAGCAAAGCGAAATGATGAGTGTGGGCATGGTCTTGAACATCATGTGTATATTTATTATTTCGTTATTTGTGTATTGGTTCTTTAGTTAAGTATCAATCAATAAAAATGGGGCATAAAATGCCCCATTTTTTATTCACTTTAGATCAGCTTAAACCGCCAAATCAGCTAAATTACCTTTCTGCTCTAACCATACTTTACGGTCAGCAGAACGTTTTTTTGCCAACAGCTTATCCAGCAAACCAGCAGTGAAATGACTGTCGTCTAAATCCAACTGCACCAAACGGCGTGTATTGGGGTCCATTGTGGTTTCACGCAACTGACTGGCATTCATCTCACCCAAACCTTTAAATCGGGTAATTTGCGGATTTTTGGTCTTGGCTTTTTTCAGGGTGTTTTCCAGCTCATCGTCATCTAACGCATAATGCACATCTTTACCGTCATCAATACGGAATAATGGCGGCATGGCCACATATAAGTGCCCATCTTCCACCAGACTTGGAAAATGCTTCACAAACAGAGCACATAACAAGGTCGCAATATGTAAACCGTCCGAGTCAGCATCGGCCAAAATACAAATTTTGCCATAACGCAATTCAGACAAGTCATCACTACCTGGATCAACCCCAATGGCAATTGCAATATCATGTACTTCCTGCGAGCCTAAAACCTCATCGGAAGAGACTTCCCACGTATTTAAAATTTTCCCACGAATCGGCATGATCGCCTGAAAGTTTTTATCGCGTGCTTGCTTGGCAGAACCACCTGCAGAGTCACCCTCTACAATAAATAGTTCCGATTCTTCACGGGTTTGCCCCACACAATCTGCCAGTTTACCGGGCAAGGCTGGGCCTGAAACAATTTTTTTACGTTCCACTTTTTTAGCCGCTTTTAAACGACGACCTGCTTTGGAAATTGCCATTTCTGCCAGTTGCATGGCAATGTCTGAATTTTGGTTAAGCCACAAGGCAAAAGCATCTTTGGCAATATTTTGCATAATGCTGGCTGCTTCACGGCTAGATAAACGCTCTTTGGTTTGCCCTGAAAACTGCGGTTCTTGAAACTTTAATGATAAAATATAGTTGACCCCGTCCCAGACATCTTCTGCAGACAGTTTCAAATTACGCGGCAATAAATTACGTAACTCACAAAATTCACGTAAAGCATCGGTCACGCCAGAACGCAAACCATTCACATGCGTACCGCCTTGTGCAGTCGGAATCAGGTTAACGTAGCTTTCCTGAATTTGCTCACCGCCTTCTACATTCCAACAAATGGCAAATTCGGCACTGGCACGCTCTGCCTCACCTGTGGCCACAAAAGCAGGTGCAGGCACAATTTCACGATCTTCCAGCTCATCCATCAAATAGTCGACTAGACCATTTTCAAATTGCCAGACAATTTTTTCATCGTTAATTTCATCAAGGTAATGAATTTCTAAACCTGCCGCCAATACTGCTTTAGCTTTTAAATTGTGTTTTAAAGCTTTTAAGGCAAATTTAGGCGAATCAAAATATTTGGCTTCAGGCCAAAAATGCACCAACGTACCCGAAGCACGTTTTGGTGCTTTGCCTTCCAATACTTCTAAAGGCGCAGCAGCTTCACCCTGATCAAATGCCATTTTATACAGGTTACCCTGACGCTGTACGGTCACTTCTACACGGCTAGATAAGGCATTGACCACGGAAATACCAACGCCGTGCAAACCACCAGAGAACTGATAGTTATCGGTACTGAATTTACCGCCTGCATGCAGTTTGGTCAGAATAATTTCAATCCCGCTTTGTCCGTATTCAGGGTGAATATCGACAGGCATGCCACGGCCATTGTCTTCTACTGACAATGAGCCATCTTTATAGACTTTTACCGTAATTTTATTGGCATGTCCCGCAAGCGCTTCGTCCACCGCATTATCAATGACTTCTTGCGCCAAATGGTTTGGACGTGTGGTGTCGGTATACATGCCCGGACGACGACGTACTGGATCTAAACCAGATAAAACTTCAAGAGATTGAGCGGTATATTGAGACACGTTGTACTGTTTCCTTAAGCTAGGGAATCCGATAAAAATTGCAGTAACATCGGAATTTTGTCTGCAAAATCATCCATGGCATGGTTGCCGTGCGCTTCGGTCATCATCATGGCCGAAGGCGAAGCAGTACTATAATAACGCTGCGCTTCACGATAATCCAAAACTTCATCGCCTTGTTGCAATAACACCAATATTTTGTCTGCATCTTGTGCAACTGGCAACGCAATGTCTGCTAAGTCATCCAATTGCTGTGCAGTTAAATGCCAGTTTGGGTGTACGGTGTAAGGCAATACATCGCCAAACAAGTCTTGAAACAACTGCCATGGTCGCATAGCAGGATTGATCACAACAGCAGGCACATGATGCTGTGCGACCAATTGTGTCGCATAAAAACCACCCAAACTGCTGCCCACCAATGCCACATTGGGCAAGCTTTGAATCAATGCCGACAGTTGTGCCAAAACCTCTAAAGGCGGCGCATTTAAATCGGGCAAATGCATCTGAACATTTGGGCGATGCTGCTGCACATAGGCATACAATAACTGCCCTTTCATGGACAAAGGGCTACTTTGAAAACCATGTAAATAAATCAAATTCATTGTTGCTATGCCCTTATTTTTTTATCTCTATCTCGTGAAATTTAGCCACTTTTGATGTGTTTTTAATTTAATTTTCATGGAAAAATGCAATTGTTAGACAAAAAGACGCATGCATCTTGGCAGTCATCGGTATTTTAAAAGCAGATCGAAATAAACACGATAAAATGAAAGCGTACAAGTTTATACCGCGAACTCAAGTAAAAATAAAGCGTTCGGTATATGGGAACACAAGGGGCAACACAGTATGCCAAGTTTAACACCACTGCATGAAACCTATTGTAGATGGGACCGTACACCTCCAAGTCAGGCCGATATTTTAGAAGGCTTGGCACAACTGGTCAGCACACGTCTGAATGCTGTCATGACCGATGTCATTCAAACCATCCAGCGTGAAGTCCTGCTTAGCGTGTTTGGCATGAGCGAACAACGCTCCAAAAAATTCCAGAAAACACCCACATTTCAAAAGCTGTATAAATTCGCCTTTAATAGTTTGCAACAATACGGCTACCACTTTGTTGCACCTGGCTTACGCCATATTAATGCACAATTCCCAAATTTACATGACAAAGCCCTAACCCCCAGCCTGCACTTTTTAGTCGGTGTACTCAATGGGGTGTTGGGAGATTATTTACTCGAGCAGCAAAATCCGCTCGCGTTGCCTATGGTGCTATACGATCATTATGGTGCAGTTCAACAAGGCGATTTGTCTGGGCGTATTGTGATTTTTGCGCATGGTTTGTGTCGTAACCATTTAGATTGGACATCACATCAAATGGGTGGTTTTGGTGAAAAACTACTGGCGCAACGTGATCACAACACCATGCTGTATCTGAACTACAATACAGGACGCAGAATTTCAGCCAATGGGCGTAGTCTCGCCAATACACTGGAAGACTTAATTCAGCGTCATCCTCAAATTACCAGTATTGATTTAATTGGCCACAGCATGGGCGGCTTGGTGTCACGCAGTGCGCTGTTTTACGGCAAACAAAATATGCATGGCTGGATTCATTTGGTGGAAAATCTGGTATGTCTAGGTTCACCGCACCACGGGGCAGTACTGGAGCGTTTTGGGTTCCATTTGCAAGATAAATTAGGCCGCTTCCCGATTGTGAAAATTGTCGGGCATTTGGTCAATATCCGCAGTAACGGTATTTTAGATTTGCGGCATGGCAGTGTGCGTGATGATGACTGGGAACATAATCAGGCACGGATTGGACAGGTCGATGACAATCGTAAACCTGCGCCCTTACCGACCCATATCAACACCTACTTTGTTGCAGGCAGTATTGAGCGTGAGAAAAAACAAAAGCTGAACCGCAAAGTGATTGGCGATTATCTGGTTAGCGTGAAAAGTGCTTTGGGCGAACATCCCAACCCACGTTTTGAATTGAAATTGCCCGAATCACATAAAGCGGTGTTTTATGGTTTAAACCATTTTCAGTTGCCTTATCACCCAAGTGTGGCCGAGCAATTGGTGAAGTGGTTTTATCCACCACAAGAAGATGTACCTGAACAGCAAATCCATGAATTTATTGGTGATTGGTCAAGTTTAGAAGGCATTGCCCTGACTTAAAATTTAAGACTCACCAACTAAAAATATAAAAAAAGCGCCATCTCAGTTTTGTAGATGGCGCTTTTTTAAATCCAATACCAGATAGACTGAACTTATTTTTTCTTAATTTTGCCAAATGAAGCAGGCGCAACAAAAGGATAGTTACGCAGTAATTGCCATAAACTGACCAAGGCCAACACACTAAAAAACAGCAATGACCATACTGGTAAAGACTGCCCCAAGAACGTCCAGTCAATTACCGCACATTCACCTGAACCCGACAGCACTTGCTGCAACACCGACTTCATTGGCAAAGCCTCAACCAAGTAATCCAGTCCCGGACCGCAGCTTGGAACTTGATCAGGTGGTAGGTTTTGCAACCAAACATGCCGTGCTGCCACACCCACTGACCATAAAATGCCAATACTGCCCAACAAGGCATATATGCGTTTGACCACATTGGAGCGTGGGTTATGCACAAAGGCAATCAACGACATTACACCCAAGGCAATTAAACCAACACGCTGAAACACACACAATGGACACGGTGCCAAACCTTGCACATGCTCCAAATACAATGCAAATGCCATCCCCACGACACTGGCTAAAAATAAAAAACCACTTAGCAGACGATAACTAATTTGCATGCTCGAGCCTCGGAATGATTAGCGATATTTTGCTAAATAGTCTGTAAAACTCAGACTATGTTCTTGTTCAAGTTGTTGTTGTTGCTGAATTGATTGTAGCGCAGCAGCATCAAAATAAGCCTGTGTTTCTGGGCTGAGTTGATGCTGTTCATATACATGCGCATGTTGCTGCGCCATATAGCTACCAAAGCCCCACGTTCCGCCATGACGAATAGTATCTGTAATCATGTGCGCAGACAGCGTTTCATCTACCTCGTGTAAACGCACCATCATGTGTGTTAAGGCGTTCGAGTACAATTGGGTGTCATAACTTTGGTCAAGTAAAGCAGCCAAAGGTTGCATGGCAGTGACATAGTGCTGCCCCCACGCTTCAATTGGAGTTTTGACTTCACCTTCCTGAATTTGTGCATTTGGCGCACGACCACGATTAACCACTTCGGCCTGATTTTGCTCAATAATCGTTTGCTCTGCATCAAACAAGGCTGGGCTATCGCTCAGTAAACAATACAGCGCCAAGACTTCCAAAAAGCCTGCCGTATGTTCATCAATCCCGATTGGGCTGTATGGGTTAACATCTACCGCACGTAGTTCCACATAACCAATACCACGATTCGCCAAGGCTTGTGATGGCGTTTCACCATCCTGCGGTACTTGTTTTGGACGTACCAAACTGTAGTACTCATTTTCAATTTGCAGGACATGGTCATTAATTTGAATCGCTTCGCCCGTTTCATCATCCAAACCTAAACGGCTAAATGGTAAATACGGCGTTTTCACGGCCTTTTGCAGACCATCCAAATAACCCGTTAAGTCGTTGTAATGGATACCGAGTTTTTTCTGTGCCGAGTTTTGATAACCAAAATTGCCCATACGCAATGCGGTGGCATACGGCAAATACAACGTACCTCGTAACAACGGCAACAAATGGTGTTCACGCCCTGTCATAAAACACTGACATACCGATGGACTCGCACCGAGCAGGAACATCACCAAAGGCGTTAAACGAATAAAATTACGAATTAAACCCAAATAACGATGGCTGCGATAATCCTGCAAACTGAGCGCTTTTAGCTGATCATCGGTTTCGTGTTGTTGAAGGGCTGCAAATAAATGCTCAGGGAAGGATAAATTATAATGCACCCCTGAAATGGTCTGCATACGGCGGCCATAGCGCACACCCAAACCACGGCGATACAGGGTTTTAAAACGCCCAATATTGGAGCTGCCATATTGCGCCAGTGGAATGCCTTCATCGGTTTCATCAAGCATACACGGCATAGACAGTGGCCAAAGCTTTTCGCCCTCACCCAAGTGCTGATGCACCACACTGTGAATATCACGCAAATACGCCAAAGCCTGCGGAATACTGTTTTGCGGTGGAGTAATAAACTCCATCAACGCTTCAGAATAATCTGTTGTAATGTGTGGATGTGTCAGTGCCGAACCCAAAGCTTGAGGATGTGCTTGCTGCGACAAAAAGCCGTCACTTTGCATACGCAGACTTTCGCGTTCAATCCCGCGCAACATCCCTTGAAGCAGCGCAGCGTCTACCCAGTTCGGTAAAACATCTTGCGCATTTGGTTCGGGTTGACTCATTACACTCTCGCTTAATCCAATACACTACGAATACGACATAAACCACAAGCTGATTTTGGGTCGGTTGCAATTTTCTTAATCATGGGCATGATCTAAGATAAAACCATAACCTTTCAAGTATAACTTGATTTGGCAGCAGTACATGCGCTTGGGCTGTTTTTTCTAACAAAATGATGATTTTGGGGCAGGCTGACATTTTATATAGTGGTCAACGTCAATAAATTTTAATTTGGCAATTTTTTATCACAAAGTTGCACTATAAGACACGTTAAATTTGTGATTTTATAATCAAATGAGCAGAGGTAAATAATAAAGCGTATGAATTATCAAGATTTTTTAGATTTTTGGTTTTCTCCAGCTGCAGAAGCAAATTGGTTTGTGAAAACTGCAGAATTCGACGCCTTACTTGCAGAAAAATTTGCAGAAGTGCATCGCCAAGCTGCGCAGGGAGAATTATGGACATGGCGTGGAACACCCGCAGGGCGTTTGGCTGAAATTATTATTTTAGATCAACTATCACGTAATTTATATCGTAATGACCCACGTGCCTTCGCTCAAGATGGTATGGCCTTGGTCTTGGCGCAGGAAATGATTCATTTAAAACTGGATCAGGACTTAAAGCCAATTGAGCGCCGCTTTTTATATATGCCATTTATGCACAGTGAATCAAAACGCATTCACGAAGTAGCCTTAGGGCTTTTTGAAAGTTTGGATGACCCCACTGTTTTGGGCTATGAACTTAAACACAAAGTGATTATTGACCGTTTTGGACATTATCCGCACCGAAATCAGGTGTTAGGACGTCCATCTAGCGCAGAAGAGCTTGAGTTTTTAACCCAACCCAATAGTAGTTTTTAATTGACTCGGTTGTGATAACGGGTTGAATTGCGCAGGAGAGCTTTCTTATGAAATATTCCCTACTCGGTCTTGCCCTTGCAGGCAGTTTGCTATTTACAGGTTGTGCCACCACACCCTCTAAACCTTTAAGTTTTGAGCAGTTGGGACGCTACAGCGCAACGCCACTCAATTCACAAACCTATCGAATTAGTTTTTTGGCGGGTCATAACATGAGTTTTGGCACAGCTGAAGAAATTACTTTGGTTAAATCGGCGCAAACCACACTGCAACACGGTTTCCGTTTCTTTAAAGTTTTAGATGACCCAAGTAACCGCAGCCAGAAACCGCCTAGACAAGCGGTGGTCTACCCCGCACCGAGTTATTATCCATACAATTATTCACCGTATGG
The DNA here is from genome assembly GCF_012371415.1 of Acinetobacter sp. A3. NCBI lineage: Bacteria > Pseudomonadati > Pseudomonadota > Gammaproteobacteria > Moraxellales > Moraxellaceae > Acinetobacter > Acinetobacter sp. A3. The sequence goes on along the minus strand of NZ_JAAZQW010000003.1, from coordinate 47,102 downwards.
CTATTATCACCGCCGTGCACCGTTCTGGCCTGACCCGTTTTATGACATGCCACAGGTGGTCAATTTAGATCCAACGCAGGTGTCTTATACCATTCAGTGTTTTAAAGATCAGAAATCTGCTCCTGAAGATGCCTTTGATGCCACATTGATTTTACAGTCTTTAGGCGCTAAATATGGGTTAAGTCCAACAGGACAACCGCTGATTGCGCCTGCTGCCCCTGCGGCACAGTAAGACCGTAATTTGCATCAACCATTGTTATTTGGTCACTCTCGCTTTAAAAGGATGTGTGCATGAATCCAGCACCTGCCAATAGCCCAACTCAGCACTCGGCAAACGTATCTCCAAGTTTGCAACGCAGTAAACGCTTTGCCACCATTGCCTTAGTGATTGCGGTACTGACCTGGCTGGCATTAATGCTGACCGCAAAATTACTGCCTGAATATACCTGGTTGATTCATATTCTGATGCTATCTGCCGAGGCAGGTGTAGTGGGTGGTCTGGCAGACTGGTATGCAATTACTGTGCTGTTTCGCAATCCTTTTGGCAAAATGCCAATTCCCAAGTTTTTACGTGATCACACCGAAATTATTCCGCGCAACAAAGACCGTATTGCCGAGTCGATGGGACGTTTTGTACAGGAAAACTTTTTGTCGCCACAAGTGGTAGAAAAAAGCCTACACAGTACAGACTTGTCTTTAGCCGTGGGTAAATGGTTGGCCAATCCACAAAATAATGCGCAAGTCACGCAAGTCATTCAGCAAACTGTACCGAAAATTTTTGAGTTCGTGGGACAAGAGCAAATTGGGCGCTTTATTCAAAGTAACAGTGTGCAATGGATTCGCAACACTCAGGTAAACCATTTGGCCAGTGAAATGCTGCGTGCCGTTTTAGAAAATGATTTCCACCAAGATGTGCTGCAACGTGGTTTAGACCTAGCCCATGACTGGATGCTAAAACATCCTGAAAAAAGCCGTGAATTGACCCGTCAGTTGTTTAAAGAACTGGGGGTCTGGAAACTGGCCAAAGGTGCCAGCTGGATTGGCATTGATGTACAGCAACGCACCATAGATTCATTGTTGCAACGAGTCGAATCTATGCTGGCAGACCCAGATCATCCTTGGCGCCAAAAAATTGAAGATGCTGGACAACAACTGATGCTGCAACTGGCAGACAACAACAGCAGTGCAAGCCAACGCCTAAATGACACTAAAAATACCTTGTTAGACAGCCCACCGGTCTTGAACTTTATTAGTGGTGCAGTGGTGATTCTCTGCAATGCGATTAAGGAAGATTTGCAAAAGCCTGACTCGGGGATTGCCCAAAACCTGCGTGTCGCAATTCAGCAAGTCGGGGAAAATATCATTGCCAACACGGCGGTGCGTCAGTTATTGAATGAAAAAATGGGCGCTATTGCGGTCAACTTGTCAGATCAATACAGCGAAAAAGTGATTCGTTTTATTAGTGAGCGTATTCATGAATGGGACTCACGCGAAATGATTGGCAAAATTGAAAATGAAGTCGGTGGCGATTTACACATGATTCGGGTCAATGGTGTCATCGTCGGTGCATTTATTGGTTTGGGTCTAGGGATTATTCGGGCGTTGGTGGAGTTGATTTGAGATTTAAATATTTAGGATACTTATTTATAAACTTCAGCTTCATTTAAGGTAGCTATCGATCATTTGAGTTACGGTTTCGGAATAATTTTAACTTCTATACTTGGATCCTCCAAGTTAGACATTATTTCTTTATAAATTTCATAATTTTCAACATCATGGCATACAAACAATACTTTAGAAATAGAGGGACTATATGCTAATGCAGGAAGTATAGTCCCTATGGCTATTTCAGCCGCCTTTCGCTTTGGAAGTTTATAGACCCCTGTCCCTAAATTGGGAAAAGATACTATTTTTGCCTGTACTTCGTTTGCTTTATTGAGTGCATTCCAATATGCATCACATAAAAGCTGTGCTTCATGATGATTACCATCAAGCCAACGTGGTGCAATCGCATGAATAATGTATTTTGCAGGCAAATCTCCAGCCGTTGTGAGTTCAACACTTCCTACAGGACGTATTCCTTTTTCTTTATTTAATTGTATACAAGCCTCTTTCATCAAAGGACCAGCCTTTTTGTGGATGATATAATCCAATCCACCACCACCAAGTAATGACTTATTTGCAGAGTTGACAATAATATCTACTGAAATTGTAGTAATGTCAGCTAAGATTAACTGAACAATTTTCATATCATTATTCTCCAACATCACAACTCGCCCCAAAAAAGTTATAGCAAAAATATATTGGCTTCAGGGATGACTCAACTAGATAAAAAAAACAAAATGCATGCTTCATTGTTATAAAAAATCTTTTCCCTAATTGCTCACAAGCTAATGATGTCCTCCCTCAAAAATTAGTTTGTGACAATATTTTTCGGCTTACAACACGATCATGCCACACCGAATATCCATTTGCATTCAACCCTGAAAACGCTACGATGTAAAGCAAACTGCTGCCACCATCAGAACCTTTCTATGCTCAATATTCACGCAAAACTCCCTGCTCAAGGTCTCAGTATTTTTAGCCGTATGTCGGCTTTGGCTCAACAACTCAATGCCTTAAATTTATCGCAGGGTTTTCCAGATTTTCCTGCACCTGCAGCACTACTAGACGCATTAAGCCAAGCCACACACGCAGGTTTCAATCAATATCCTTCAGGTGATGGCTACTTGCCACTGCGTGAACAACTGGCACAGCAATTTTTAAAGCGTGATCAATTACAGCTTGACCCCATCAGTGAAATTACCATCACCCCAGGGGCAACCCTTGCCATTTTTAGCATTATGCAAACCGTGCTGCAAGCAGGCGATGAAGTCATTATTTTTGACCCGAGTTATGACAGCTATGCCCCATGTGCAAAGCTGCTGGGTGCAAAAGCTGTGCACATTCCATTGCAAGCCCCGCATTTTCAAGTGGACTGGAATAGGGTTAAAGATTCGATTCATGCCAAAACCCGCATGATCATCATCAACACACCACACAACCCCACAGGCACGGTATGGTCAGAACAAGAGTGGCAACAATTAATTCACCTGATTCAGGCACATAACATTGTGGTGCTGTCCGATGAAGTCTATGAACATTTGGTCTTTGATGATCAGCCACACCGTTCTGCACTGTCTTTTCCTGAACTCAGAGAGCGTAGTTTCGTTGTCGGTTCTTTTGGTAAAACCTTTCATGTCACAGGTTGGAAAACAGGCTACTGTGCAGCTGCACCTGCTTTAATGCAGCTCTTCCGCCAAGCCTATCAGTTTGTGAATTTCTGTGGGGTGATGCCTGTACAAGTGGCATTGGCCAACTATATGCAGCAGCATCCTGAACATATTGCAGAGCTGGCAGGCTTTTATCAGGCCAAACGTGATTTATTTAATCATGGTATTGCTCAGTCACGTTTTCAGTTGAGTCCTGCACAGGGCACGTATTTTCAAAATTTGGATTACAGCAATATCCGTCCTGATTTAAATGCCGTAGACATGTGCCATTTCCTTGCCGAGCAACATGGCATTGTCGGTATTCCTGTGTCTGCGTTTTATCAAAGCCCGCCTGATGACTTACGTTTAATTCGTTTCTGCTTTGCCAAAAAAACCGAGACGCTGTTACGTGCAGCGGAAATTTTATCGGCAGTTTAAGTCAGGAATTGCATCGCTGAGTTACTGAAAAGCTAAGGCTTTTTAGGGGCGAATCATGCTAGGGTGAATAAAACAACCGCAGTTCAAACGCAGGATTTGGCATGGCAAGACCTCAGGCATTGGTCGATCACCCTCAGCTTTGGAAAACCTTTTTGGTGTTTCTATTGCCACTGATTGCCACCAATATTTTGCAAAATCTCTCAGGCACCATTAATACTGTGTTTGTGGGACAAATGCTCGGGGTCGATGCGATTGCTGCAGTGTCGGTATTTTTTCCGATTATTTTTTGCCTGATGGCCTTTGTGATTGGACTCTCGGCAGGGTCTACCGTGCTGGTCGGACAAGCATGGGGTGCACAAAATGTTGAAAAAGTACGCTGTATTGTGGGTTCAACTTTATTTATGACCCTAATTGGGGGCAGTGTCATTGCCTGCTTGGGCGTAATTTTTGCCAAGCAAATTCTACTATTACTGGGCACTGACCCGAAAGTGATGCATCTTTCAGTACCTTATGTGCAATGGATGCTGGCAGGCAGTCCGCTGCTATTTGTTTATATTATCTATACCTCTATTTTACGTGGTGTGGGCGACAGTCTAACGCCATTGATTGCATTGAGTTTGACCAGTCTCATGGGCGTCGTGATTACACCTGTACTGATTGCAGGCTATTTTGGCTTTCCACGTTTGGGCATTATTGCACCGGCCATTGCCACCATTTTAGGTTATCTGGCTGTTTTAATTTTCTTGGTGATTTATTTAAATAAAAAAGATCATCCACTCAAACTAGATTGGCACTTGTTTCGCCAAATTCGACATCAACCCCATTTAAGCAAAGTCATTTTACGCTTAGGTATTCCGACAGGCTTACAAATGGTCACCACGTCTATGGCAGGTTTGGTAATTGTGGGGTTGGTTAATCGGCATGGCGCAGAAGCCACAGCAGCCTATGGTGCGGTCAATCAGGTGTTGAATTATATTCAATTCCCTGCACTGTCTATTGCCATTGCCGCTTCTATTTTCGCTGCACAAGCGATTGGTGCAGGTAAAGCCGAATTACTGGCCAAAGTAACCCGCACCGCCTTAGGAATGAATCTGGTGATTACCGGTATTTTAGTCAGTTTAGGCTATTTGTTTTCTAAATATCTGATGGCGCTGTTTATTACCGACCCTGCGGTGGTGGTGCTAGGTCAACAACTGTTATTTATTGTGTTGTGGGCCATTGTATTCTTTGGTGCCAGTGCAATTTTTGCCTCAATTATGCGTGCCAGTGGTACAGTCACTGTCCCCATGATCATCAATATTTTAGCCATTGTGCTGATTGAAGTGCCATGTGCTTATTTGTTTAGCCAACGCTGGGGCTTGGAAGGTATTTGGTATGCCTATGCTTTGGCCTTTGTGAGCCTGTGCATTGGTCAGGGCGCATATTATCAATTCGTCTGGAAGAAAAAGACCATTCAGGTTTTGGTCTGAATGGCCTTGTTTAGTCTAGATTAGATTAACTACGTTTTTTACCCAGCTTGGTTGCCCATGCTGTGACTTTTTGATAACCCGTTGGAACAATACGCTGAATCAAGTCTAAGGTTTTCGCATCATTACCAATCAATAAACGGCGTTTATCTTTTTGTACTGCTTCTAAAATTTGACGTGCTGCTTCTTCAGGCGGGCAACGCAATAATTTGTTAAACGCACGTGCCGATTTTTCAGGATTCATGCCCAACGTGCGCATGCTGTCATTCATTTTTGCGTTATTGGCAATATTGGTACGAATCCCGCCTGGATGCACACTCAATGCACTCACACCACAATTTTCCAAGTCCAATTCCTGACGCAAAGACTCTGTAAAACCACGCACCGCAAATTTGGTTGCGTTATAGGCCGACTGAGTCGGTTGTGCGGTTAAACCAAACAAACTAGAAATATTAATAATATGGCCATCGCCCGTTTGTTTAATTAAAGGCAAAAACTCTTTGGTGCCATACACCACGCCCCAAAAGTTAATGCCAACAATCCACTCCAGTTCTTCGTAAGTTGTGCCCTCTACAGTAGAACCCAAAGCCACGCCTGCATTATTAAAAATCATATTCACCGAGCCGTGATCTTGTACAGTTTCTGCCGCCCAAGCACGCATTTGCTCCAGTTGAGATACATCTACCTTTTTAATGGTCACACGCACATTGCTGTCTTTTAACAAGTCTACCGTTTGGGCCAAACCTTGTTCATTCACATCACTAAGCGATAAATGACAGCCTTGCTGTGCCAAAAGCACTGCCAATTGCTGTCCAATCCCCGAGCCTGCACCTGTAATTGCGGCAACTTTATTTTTAAAATTTTTCATGTGGTTTCCTTGAGTGTGTTGCCTGCACAGTTCAGACCTGCTTGTTTTTCTGTAGGGCTGTGCAGTTATATTGCTTTCAATATAATTTTGACAATAACTATTGTCAATATAAGTCAAAACGAATATCGCAAACAAATATGAAAACATAGGTTTAACAGATAATTATTGTTAATATAAAACCCATTAACGAATTTATTTGGCTCAAGTGAAGATGACAGAACAACTGCCCATCCACGCAGACACACAACAACAGCCCCAAAAACAACAAAAAGAACGTCAGTTTAAAGGTTTGTCTTTAACTGAACGCAAACAGGCACGTCGGGAAAAACTGATTGAAGCAGGTATTCAGGCCTATGGTACGCATGGTTTTTTTGCCGTGACTGTCAAAGATATTTGTACCGAAGCCAAACTAACCGAGCGTTACTTTTACGAATCTTTTAAAAAAAGCGAAGAACTATTTCAGACTATTTTTTTAAAACTGATTGATGAATTGCAGCAAAATGTCATGCAAGCCATTATGCAAGCATCCACCGACCCGAAAAAAATGATTGATGCAGGCCTGACCGCCTTGCTGACCACCCTAAAAAACAACCCACAAATGGCACGTATTATTTATATAGATGCCATGCTGGTACAGGAACTGCATAATCAGGCCACTATTCACGAAACCATGTCACGTTTTGACCGCATGATTCAGGCCTTTGTAATGTTGATGATGCCGCATTTAGACCGCCCTAACCGTGAAATTTCATTGGTTGCCACAGGCTTAAATGGGTATGTCACCCAAATTGCAATTCGCTGGGTCATGAGTGATTTTAAACAATCGATGGAAGATGTTTTGTCGTCTTGCCGTATTGTATTTTTATCACTGCTTCAAACCTTTTCAGACAAAGAGCAAGTGCTTGATAAAGATTCCAGCAACCTGTCATAAAACTGAAAAATATTCATAATATTTTTTAATTTCATTATTTTACTTTGACGAATATCTGTAGATATTTCATCAAATCGACACTAGTTTGTCACAAATTATTGCAAAAATAGCCTGTTTACCCCTTTCTGCAATGATACTGTCATAATTAATCTTTGTAATAAGCCTGTCATAAATAAAACGGTCCACCGTTAACATCTATAGGATATTGCGTTGTGAAAGATGACTACATTTTAATCGTCGATGACGAACTCCCAATTCGGGAAATGATCCATACCTCTTTAGATATGGCAGGCTTTCAGTGCTTACAAGCAGAAGATGCAAAACAAGCGCATCAAATGATTGTCGATCAACGTCCAGCGCTTATCTTGCTTGATTGGATGATGCCAGGCGGTGTCAGCGGTGTAGACTTGTGCCGTCGCCTAAAACGTGACGATAACCTTGCAGAAATTCCAGTGATTATGCTGACTGCACGTGGTGAAGAAGACCACAAGGTTCAAGGTCTAGATGCAGGCGCAGACGACTACATGACCAAGCCTTTCTCAACCCGTGAACTGGTGTCGCGTATTAAAGCGGTATTGCGTCGTGCCAATGCCCTAAGCGGTGAAAAAACCATTGATGCCAACGGTTTAATTCTAGACCCTGTTAGCCAGCGCGTGAGTTTTGGTGACAATATTTTAGAAATGGGGCCAACTGAATATCGCTTACTTGCGTTCTTTATGACCCATCCTGAACGTGCCTATACCCGTGCGCAATTGCTTGACCAAGTCTGGGGCGGCAATGTATATATTGAAGACCGAACTATTGATGTGCATATTCGTCGTTTACGTAAAGTCTTGGAACCGTATGGTGTAGACCGTTTTGTGCAAACGGTACGTGGTACAGGTTATCGCTTCTCGACGCGTGCGGATGTTGCTTTAGGCTAAAATTATTTTATGTACGAACCTTACCCAGTCCCTGAACTCGCCCGTGACCTCAAACAAGTTCGTTACAGCAGTTTATGGACTTTTGCCAAACAAGACTTTCGTTTACTGGCCTTTTTTCTCATTATTGCAAGTTTGATTGGATTTGGGATTGGGTATTTTTGGATTTGTATTAGCATCGCCTTTTTGCTGTTTTTTCTTCAGCAAATGCGCTCTTTATACTTAGTCAACGACTGGATTTCTAATCGTCCCTATGATGTGCCGCCCAATCTGCACGGCATTTGGGGGGCATTGTTATTCAATGTTTATCGCTCACAACGTCAGGAACGTATTGTTCAGGCCGAAATGGTCGGGCTGATTGACCGCGCACAGTCATCTCTAGTGGCATTAGATGAAGCTGTCATGCTGATTGATGAAAATCACCAAATTGAATGGTGGAACCCTGCCGCAGAAAAACTTTTAGGTATTCAGCCCTTAGACCGTGGACGCAATATTCTGACTATTTTGCGCCAACCGAATTTTATTGAATATTTTAACCATATTGACCAAGCACCCGATGGCTTAAAGATGAAATCGACCGTATGCGAAGGGCAATACGTACAGGTTAAAATGACCCAATTTGGTGGAGATAGCCGTTTGTTATTTGCCTACGACATGACCCGTATGCATAACCTTGAGCAAATGCGTAAAGACTTTGTCGATAACATTTCACACGAATTGCGCACCCCGCTGACCGTACTCAGTGGCTATATTGAAACCTTTACCGATCAAGAAGAGATTAACCCACGCTGGAAACGTGCTTTCGAGCAAATGCAGTCACAAACCCGCCGCATGAATGCGTTGGTGAATGACCTGCTTTTATTATCTCGCTTGGAAAATGAAAAAACCATCGCCAAAAATCAAATCATTGAAATGCCAAGTTTAATGAATCAATTATTTGATGATGCGCATGCCTATAATGTCGATTATGGTCATACCCTCAACTTAAATATTGACAGTCATTATGATTTAATCGGTTCAGATGTAGAACTGGCCAGTGCCTTTAGTAACCTGATTACTAATGCCATTAAATACACCCCGAAAGGCGGTACCGTTACCATTGGCTGGCATGATGATGGCAATCAAGGCTATTTTACTGTGGAAGATACAGGCATCGGGATTGATCCTAAACATTTACCACGTCTGACCGAGCGCTTTTACCGTGTAGACAGCGCACGCAGCCGACAAACTGGCGGCACAGGTTTAGGCTTAGCAATTGTGAAGCACGTTTTAATGCAGCACAACGCACACTTAGAAGTAGAATCTAAAGAAAATCAAGGCTCTACCTTTAAAGTCGTATTCCCGAAAGAACGTTTATACCATGTGACTTAAGTTCGAGTTTAAAGACAAAATGCTCATTAGAAGCAAAAAAACGCCAAATCAATTTGGCGTTTTTTTATTTCTCAATACATAAAATTATACTGCGGTAACGGTATGCCCCAAGGCTTTACCCATTTCCACCACCGAATTGGCTTGAAATTCAGCATCCCACTGCATTTTATTTTCTTCAAATAAAACAATTGCTGTTGAACCCAAATAAAAACGTCCCAATTCTGCACCCTTTTCAAGGAACAATTGGTGTTGATTCAGTTCTAAACGCCCCGATGGTTTCACCTTGCCTGTAGCTACGGTTTCAATACCCGCTACAATCATCGCACCGACTAAAACCACTGCCATACGGCCAAGTTCGGTATCAAACAAACACACCATACGCTCATTGCGGGCAAATAAACCTGGAATATTTTCTGCTGTGGTTTGGTTCACCGAAAATAGTTCACCTGGCACATAAAGAGTTTCAGTCAGTGTACCTGCAAAAGGCATGTGCACACGGTGATAATCTCTCGGAGATAAATATACGGTGGCAAACTGACCATTTTTAAATGGTTCTGCCAGTTGCGGGTCGGCAATTAAATTTTCAACAGTAAATTGCTGACCTTTGGCCTGAAAAATAGCGCCATCTTCAATTTTACCCAATTGCGAAATTGCACCATCTGCAGGCGATACAATGCTGCTCGGATTGCTGTCAATTTCACGTACGCCCTGCTTTAAAGAACGGGTAAAAAAATCATTAAAAGATTTATATTTCAAGGCATTGCTTTGCTCTGCCAATGACATATCAATGCCATACTGGGCTTTAAATGCCGTAATAACCGCATTTTTCAGTACAGGATTCTCGCTAGCTGCAAGTTTACCTACAACACGTGATAATTGATGTTGTGGCACAACGCGCTGTGCCTGAATGAAAATTTGTTTTTTAAAACGTGATGTGAGGCTCAAGACGGCAACTCTCCAGTAATAACAGGACTGTCAGGGCGGTTGCCCCATTCACTCCACGCACCATCGTAGGCCTGAATTTGCCAACCCAGTAATCTTCCTAAAATATAGGCCAGACCTGAACGGTGATGTGACTGACAATACACCACTACAGGTTCATTGAGATTGAATCCGAGTTGTTCCAGACGCTGTCGTGTGCGTTCTAAGGGGTGCAATTTTAAATGATTTTCACGATTAAGGGCAGTACTCCATTCAAAATGCAATGCCCCAGGTATGTGACCACCGCGTCGTGCAGCCAAACGCAGCCCTGTATATTCGTCTACAGTACGGCAATCCCACAGTTGTACCGACTGGTTTTGGCACTTTTCTAATAGCTCATCATATTGAATACGATACTGATTTTGCGCTACAACAGGAGCAAGTGTACTGACAGGTTTCAATGATTCAACTTCAGAGGTGGTCGGAAAACCTGCGGCCAACCAAGCATGAATACCGCCATTGAGCAAACTGGTATTTTCAAAGCCTAAACAGTGCAAGTTCCAGATCAGACGCCCTGCCCATGCACCGCCTTCATCATCATAAGCCACCACATGATGCTCAGGCGAGATATTCAAATACTGAATCAGCTCCTGCAAGGCTTCAGGTTCTGGCAATAGACCTGAAGTATCTTCATCCTGACGTAACAACATGCTCGGTTTGACCTGTAAGGCATGCGGCAGATGCAATTGCTCATACACTGAATTGCGGCTTAAATCGACAATGCGTAATTTATCATGTCCTAAAACAGGGACTAAATCTTCTGCTTCAATCAGCAGTCCAAAATCGAATGGTGAAGCGTTCATTTTTATGCTGTTCAGTCTGGTTGGCAATCCACTTTAACTTAGTATAGGTCATTTTTGGGCGCATGCTGTTTTTTTCATAACTTTCTCAGAATTTTAACAATCACATGCTTTAATCTAGAAAAAAACCGAAGATTTTCTTCGGTCTTTTTTTCAGTTTTTTAGGCTTGTTGGTCTTTAAACTGGTGCCTGAATATCAAAAACTTGGCGCAAATATGCCAAGAAGGTGTCATTATCAGTCATGGTTTTACCAGGACTATCTGACAATTTCGCCACCGACTGACCATTACACTCGACCAGTTTCAACACAATATTCAGTGCCGTTTGCCCCATGTCATTGGTCAAATTGGTACCAATCCCAAAACTGACCTGAAAACGGTCTTTAAAGTACTGATGCAAGGCCCATGCTTTTTCAACATTCAATCCATCACTAAAGGTCAGCATTTTAGTTTTGCTGTCAATTTTCAGCTTTTTATAATGTGCATAGGCTTTATCGCCCCACGCATACGGGTCACCACTGTCATGTCGCAAACCATCAAATAACTTGGCAAAATACAGGTCAAAATCACGCAGGAAAGCATCCATTCCCACAACATCGGTCAGGGCGATGCCTAAATCCCCCCGATATTCCTGCACCCAAGTTTCCAGCGCAGCTTTTTGAAAATCGCGCAGACGCACATCCAATGCCTGAAAAGCCTGTAAAAATTCATGTGCCATGGTACCAATAGGCGTAATACCTAATTCTTTGGCTAACAGTACATTACTGGTGCCACGGAATACATCAGGTACGGCTTGATGAAAAGCTGCTACCACATGCTTTTGCCATGCAAAGCTATAACGACGGCGAGTACCAAAATCTGACACTAAAAATGGCGGGTCTTCAGGTTGTTGCTGCTGTTGATAGTCCTGAATCAGGGCAATTTTTTGCTGTAAACGTCGCTCGCCTTCCGCCCAGACCTCATCTGTACGAATTCGCTGGAAATACAGTTCATTCACAATGGCCAGCACAAAAATTTCAAACATCATGGCTTGCACCATTGGGCCTTCCACCCGAATGTCCAAGCGGCCCTGTGCATCAATACTGGCCTGAATAAAACGACGTTTGAGCTGGAACAGTTCTAAATAATCGACAAAATCACTTTTAATAAAGCGTAAATTACGCAAATACTGCAATTCATCTTCTTTAAATTTCAGCTGACACAGGTGATCTAACTGCTCATTTAGTTCATCTAAAATATCGGTCAGTGGATAGGCAGTATCTTCAAGATTACGGCAGCGAAACTGATAAACACTGTGCGTTTGCGGAAACTTATGCAGTACCACCTGTAACATGGTGAATTTATACAAATCTGTATCAAGCAAAGATTGAATAATTGGGGTCATAGTGCTCATCATTTCGCGATCCTTCTTGCATTAAAGCATAATTTTTTCAGCAAAAAAGGGCTTTTATCGACAATCTTGTTACAACTTTGCTGCACCGTACGGCTCCATTCCTGTTTCATTTTCGGTGGGTTTATCGCTTAGTTACTTGGAGTAAGCTGATCTTTAATCACGCCAGCGGGCATGAATTTGTTAGAATCTCGCCATCTCTTCACTTAGATTAATACTGAGTATGCGTGCATTATTACAACGGGTTCTTGAAGCTAAAGTCGTGGTCGATGGCAAAATCACTGGCGAGATTCAACAGGGTATTTTGGTGTTCTTAGGTTTAGGCAAAGACGATAATTTTGAAAAAGGCAAAAAGCTGATTGATAAAATTCTGAAATATCGTTTTTTTGATGATGAACAAGGCAAAATGGGCTGGAATGTCAGTCAGGCCAATGGCGGTGTGTTATTGGTTTCACAATTTACCCTCATGGCACAGACCCAAAAAGGTTTACGTCCTGATTTTGGCCCTGCTATGCCCCCACAAGCCGCTCAAGAGCTCTACGAACAATTGGTGGACTATGCCAAAAGCCAGTTTGATCAAGTAGAAACGGGGATTTTTGCTGCCGATATGAAAGTACATCTGATCAATGACGGGCCAGTAACTTTTTGTTTAGAAGTAGAATAAAGTGCATTAAAAAAACCTCTGTCAAAACTGATCAGAGGTTTTTTCACATCATGGCAACTTATTTGCCTGTTTTTTGTTTAATAAACTGACGTGCTAATTTAATTTTTTCTTTTACAGGTTTTGGCAATTTAGGCGGAATTAATTTCGCTGCTTGGTTAAACCACACTAACAAGCCAAAGTCACCTTCCATTTTAATGCTGCCATTTTGCATACCAGTCATAAATGCAGTTGGGTCACCTTTCATCAAGGTTTTCACCCCTTGCTCACTGTCTGCAAATTGCAAAACAAAATCCGCTTTTTCTGCATCGCCAGCAACCGTATCAATATGACCATTGTTGACAATAATTTGACGCGCCATGCCCAAATCTGTACCAATTTGAATACGGAACTGACGCTCATGCACCAACTCAATAAATTTTGGACTGGTACGTGCCAGCTGTTTCATGCGTAATGCCAAACCTGCCACTAAAAGGTCAAGTGGATCGGTACTGACATCAACTAAAGGAAGTTTGACCACAGGAATTGCAGAAAGTTTCATGACTGTGAAGCCTATTGTAATTGTTGGAGAGTTGATCGCATCATCCTATCACAACTCCTGCTTTTTACCGCAAGGCTTTGTATAACAATCTTAAGCTGGATGTTAAACTTTTGTCGCACACTTTATGGGTGAGTTAGCCGTGTTTATAAACTAAAAAAGATGCAAACCTGTTGCATCTTTTTTAAATCAAGGATCTATTTTAATTAACGGCTTGAGCATTGCTGCTGATCATCTTCATACACTGGGGTATGTTCAATATAGCGGCGTTTTGCCAAAGCACGTTCTGCGCGTCGATCTTCTCGTAATAATAATAAAGTTACCAATGCCATCGCCAAGCAAATTGCAGACAGATAACTATAGGTAATTGGCAGCTCAAACACACGTTGTACACTGTAGCGTACCACTTCTAACAAGCCCCAAAAAACCATACCTGCCAACATAAAGTTTAACCAGCGACGATAAGGCGAAAAGAAAACAGCAATCAACGCAACTGCGACTAGGCTTAAGCCAACAATGGTCGCTAAATTCGCTGTTACCATAAAAACCTCCGTCTAAAGATGCAGCCTCATTTTTTAAATTGGTCTGCGACTTCAAATACCGTTTAAATAAATAATGGATGTCGATTTAAATTCTATGCATGCATTATGCTGCGTTTTTTCGATAAAAAAAGACTTGTATTTTCATAAAGCGACACACCTTGTCGCAATATTATATTGTCATTACATTTTTTTAATTTGGTAGTTTTCGGGAAGTGAAGCAGGCTCTTTATTCGCGTGTCATTACAAAAAAACACCTTCTATTTTTGCCCTAAAAAAATTTTTTTTGATTCGATCTTGTTGTTGTTTTTATCAGCAGTTTTTCCTTACCGTTTATCGTTATCTGCTGATTATACAAACAAAAAACGCAGCATGACTGCCGCGTTTTTTTCATTGATTTGTCATATTAGGCGCGGTTCAAATCTTTGTCATGCACACCCAATAAGTACAGCACACCATCTAATCCAACACTGGAAATGGCTTGATTGGCATTCTGACGCACCAAAGGTTTGGCACGGAATGCAACCCCTAAACCTGCTATGGAAAGCATTGGCAAGTCGTTGGCACCATCCCCCACAGCAATGGCTTGCTCTAAAGAAATACCCATTTTTTCTGCCAGTTCACGCAGTAATAATGCCTTACGTGCCCCATCGACAATATGGCCTTTAACCTCACCCGTTACCACGCCATTTTCCACATCTAAAATGTTGGCATGTACTTCATCAATCCCTAGTTTTTCCTGTAGGTATTCTGCAAAATACTGGAAACCACCCGACAAAATTGCAGTGCGATAACCCAAGGATTTCAGCGTTGAAATTAAACGCTCGGCACCTTCAGTGACTGTAAGTCGCTCTGCAATTTTAGGTAACACTGCAGCATCTAAGCCTTTCAGCAATGCCACACGGGCACGGAAACTTTGCTGAAAATCCAATTCACCCTGCATGGCACGTTCGGTAATTTCAGCTACCTGATCGCCTACACCTGCTTCAATAGCCAACTCATCAATCACTTCCTGCTCAATCAGAGTCGAGTCCATATCAAAACAAACCAAACGGCGGTTACGGCGGTAGGCATTGTCTTCTTGAACGGCAACATCCACACTCAGTTCATTCGACAAGCTTAAACACGCGGCACGCATAGCCACAGCATCGAGCATTTGCCCACTTAAACCAAACTGCACACAGGCACGTTTAGGTTCATCTACAGATGCATTGAGCTGTGGACGACCCGACAAACGCGTCACTGTTTCAATATTAAAGCCCTGACTAGACACAATATGCGTGACAGCCTGCAAATGTGAGGCATTTAGCTCGGGTGCCAGTGCCGTTACGATATAACGGGTGCGGCCACCTTCGTTTACCCATTGCTCATATTCGGTTGCAGAGATTGGTTTAAAACGCACTGTTAAGCCAATATCATGTGCTAAAATCAGAATCTCCTTCATGGCTAAAGCAGTTGCAGTCTGGTCTTCTGATGCAACAACAATACCTAAAGTCAGTTGATTATGAATAACAGCTTGGCCAACATCTAAGATTTGTAAGGAATGAGCGGACAATACCTGCATTAATCGAGTAAACTGATTAGGTTGGTCAGGTCCTAAAAATGATATAAGAATGATTTCTCGCATGAATTGACTCGGGTCTGAGCTACAACTATTGTGAGAATCATAATCTAAATTGAATATAAATGCCTTGGAAGTTTTACCTTGAATGCGCCTAGACAAGGGCTATTTGCTAGCCTATTGATTGTAAGTTTTGCTTTTCACACCTTTTTATTGGTGCTTGCAACAACACACCAATTGAATGAAAACCGCGCCAATCAGGGGCAGTTAATGACCAGCCAACTGGTCACCGACAGCCTTTCTGAGCTGGAACCTGCCAATACGGTATCGCTGGCCTTGTTGGTGAATCGCTATGCCACCAATCCAAGCATTGCTTCTATTCGCATTTTAGATGCCCACAATCAGGTCTTGGCCACAGGTGGACAATCACGTACTCGTCAAGGCGAAGTTTTTGTACGTGATGCGCTGGTGAATGAAAAGAAAGTCGGCAGCATTGAAATTACGCTGATTCAACCAAGTATTGGTGAAATTTTACGAACACAGTGGCTAGCAACATTATTGTCTTTGATTATTCACGGTTTATTGTGGTTAGCGTATCGAGCGATTGCCCGTCCAAGCCGTAGTGAATATCTGGCACGTATTAACAACGAGTCACGCTTAAAACATGAGTTGCAAGCTTTAACACAGGCACTGGAACAAGAAAAACACCAAACTGCCTTGGCATTGGCTCAAGCTCAGCAGCAGCCTAAACCAGTCTTGCCACCTAAAACCAATAAAGCCATTGAGCCTGCGCAACCCGAAAATAACATTGCACTCAATATTCAGTTTTATGATCCAAAACAGTTATTAGACACCGTCAATCAAACTGTTTCTGTACCATATTTTAGTCTGTGCCAAATTTTTCTAAATAAAAGCATTGAATTGTGCGTACAGCACTACAAACTAAACCGTTCAGATATTCAAACCGTGCAACCCTTCCATGAAGAAGGTGCAACCCTCAGTATTGCAGCCAATACGCCTAATGCTGTGCCATGTATGGCCATGATTGGCACCGTATTCCAATTGTTGTCAGAAGTACTCTATAAGCGCTACCGTGAAGAAAAACGCTTCGTGTTACAAACCCGTAGTGGTTTATCTACTTCGGTAGACGCCATGCAGCTGTCTGCTGCTCAAGCGGCAGAGCGATTGGTTAATCAACTGTCTGCCCGCGAAAATGCCGTGCACTTGCCCAATGAATTGTTAGACGAGTTATCTGCGCATTATGAGTTGGTAAGTATGCCAAATCCAACCAATGTATTGATGCGACACGCCTTTATGGTCAATGGCATGGACAGTGCTTCGGCTGAACTGGCACAAAGCCTTAGAACTGAAATTTTAAAAGGTAAATCTTCTAAAAGTGCTTAAATAATAAAAGTACGGTGAAGCTCACCAGAAAACAAAAACCTGAGTGGAAATATCACCACTCAGGTTTTTTATTTTGGGATACTTGCCTGTTTATAGATTCAGTTGCTTTTGTTCCACCAAATGCATTTGTGCACTATAAGCCACTGATTGACCAACCTCTGCTTTGTTCCACTCACCATTGGCCTGAAGTTCCCAAGCATTTTGGTTGTCGTGTAAATAACTCAGCAAGCCATCTTCTACAATGCGTTGTTTAATTTTCTCATCCAAAATTGGGAAGCAGGTTTCCACCCGTGAAAATAAATTGCGTCCCATCCAGTCGGCACTGGCACAGTACAATTTTTTCGCCCCGCCATGCTCAAAATAATAAACACGAGTATGTTCCAGAAAACGTCCCACAATCGAACGCACATGAATACGTTCCGACATGCCTTTGACTTGTGGAATCAAACAGCAAATTGAGCGAATAATTAAGTCAACCTGTACCCCTGCCTGCGAAGCACGGTATAAGGCCGTAATCAATTCAGGCTCTGTCAGTGCATTGACTTTAATCATAATTCGGGCAGCTTTGCCTGCTTGCGCAAAGGCAATTTCTTGCTCAATCAGTTTCAACAACTCACTATGCAAGGTAAATGGTGCGTGCAGCAAAGTTTTTAATTTTGCCGATCTGCCCATGCCTGTAAGTTCCTGAAACACACGATGCACATCTTCACAAATATCAGGATGTGTGGTCATTAAGCCATAGTCGGTGTACATGCGCGCATTGCCCGCATGATAGTTCCCCGTACCCAAATGCACATAGCGCACCAACTGGTCTTGCTCACGGCGCACAATCAAAATCATTTTGGCATGGGTTTTATAGCCCACAATACCATACACCACCACAGCACCCGCCTCTTGTAAGACGTTGGCCACCATAATGTTAGATTCTTCATCAAAACGCGCCCGCAGCTCAATCACTGCCGTAACTTCTTTACCATTACGTGCAGCTTCTGCAAGTACCTGTACAATTTCAGAGTCAGGGCCACTGCGGTACAAGGTTTGCTTAATTGCCAACACATTTGGATCTTTCGCCGCTTCTTTAAGTAAATTAATCACAGGCTGAAAAGAATCAAAAGGATGATGCAGCAACACATCCTGCTTTTTTAGAATTTCAAAAATTGGTTTTTGCTTCCGAAATACTTTGGGAATAACGGGCACAAATGGTAGATACTTTAATTCAGGACGGTCAAAACTACTGGTCAGACGTGACAGATTAATTGGGCCACTAATCCGATACAGCTGCTGTTCATCTAAATCAAATTCTGTCAGCAAGTAGTCAATAATGTCTTGCGGGCAGTCGTCTTCAATTTCCAAACGCACTGCGCGACCAAAACGGCGTGATGAAAGTTCATCTTTAAGGGCTACCGCCAAATCATCAACATCTTCTGCCAAAATCAGGTCGGCATTACGCGTCACCCGAAATGCATAGCAGCCTGTGGCTTTCATGCCTGGAAATAAATCATTGATATGCTGTTGAATAATAGCCGTCAAGAAAATGTGTTCTGTCGCACTGCCTGCAACTTCTTTAGGTAAGTTGATTAAACGTGGCAAGGAACGTGGCGCAGGTACAATCGCCATTTCAATTTCACGCCCAAAGGCATCTTTACCCTGCAAACTAACAATAAAGTTCAGGCTTTTATTGACCAAACGTGGAAATGGATGCGAAGGGTCAAGGCTGATTGGCGTTAAAACAGGTTGTACCTGACGCGCAAAATAGTCGGCAATCCAAGCCTTATGTTTATCTAGAATGTCTTGAAACTGAATAAAATGAATCCCCAAGCTTTGTAACTGCGGCAAAATTGCAAAGTTTAAGGTGTCATATTGCTGTTTGACCGCCTGATGGACTTTATCTGACAGCTCTGCCAACACGTGTTCAGTTGGAATTGCATCTGGGGTACGGGTAATCGCATTCAAATCGAGCTGCTTCATTAGCCCAGCGACTCGAATTTCAAAAAACTCATCTAAATTACGTGAAAAAATAATTAAAAAGTTCAACCGTTCTAAAATAGGTAAATCAGGGTCTAATGCTTGCGCCAAGACCCGACGGTTAAACTCAATTAAGGAAAGTTCACGATTAAAATAAGTATCAGATGAATGGTGAAAGTGTTCCATATCTTCTCTATGCTGTTTTGGGACAGTCTGCTTATTTCGCCTCAGTGCAGGCATGGTAGGTAGAGATTATGACAATCATGTTACACCCACAACCAATTGCAGAACATTTCGTCAGTACAAGGTCAATCTAAAAAATTGATTTTGTTTGTTTTATCTTACATTCAATACATTTTTATAGCAAAACAGCACTTTTAGTGACTTCTTTTATCTTAGACCATGTATCTGACATTAATTTAAAATATCTGCACTTTGAATCCGCTGCACACCATGTGCCAGCATTTGTTGCCATGCCTGCTGCAAAGAACCATTTAGATCAATAGCTTTGGTGGCATCTTCAATCACATACGCCTGAAAGCCTAATTGGCAAGCATCCATTGCCGTCCATGCCACACAAAAATCTGTAGCAATGCCGACAATATAAACCGTATCAATCCCACGTGCCTTTAAATACGCGGCCAATCCTGTTGTGGTTTTGCGGTCAGCTTCCATAAAGGCAGAATAACTGTCTATTTCAGGGTGGAACCCTTTGCGAATAATCAGTTGTGCTGTTGGTAAATCTAGGTCTGGGTGTAGTTCAGCATCGGACGTACCTTGCACACAATGCACAGGCCAAAGCACCTGCTCACCATAGCCAAGCTGAATCTGTTCATAAGCTTGCTTGCCCGCATGGTTTGCCGCAAAGGATACATGCGTTGCAGGATGCCAGTCTTGCGTAATCACAATATTATGAAACACGCGCCCAAGCGCATTAATGCAGGGAATGATTTGATCGGCGGCGGCAACGGCCAAATTTCCACCCGGACAAAATCCGTTTTGCACATCCACCACAATCAGGGCACTATTGACCTGCTGCATGCTGTTTCCTTTTCAAAGCTAAACACTGCCATCAGCATAGCTGAAATTTAAACCCGAGTTGTATCACTTTGATAAAAATAAAAAGAACCCTGTTCCACACAATGTTGATAGGCGGGCAGTTGTGACAATAACTGCCGTACAAAGCGCGGATAGACTTTGGCTTTACGTGCTGTGGCAGCATGGAAATAAAAATAAGGCAGTGGATGCCGAGTCAAATAATTCACCAAATGTTGTCGGGCTAAAGACATGACCTGAAAGGCATCAATCCCAGCATTGACATCTTCATAAGTGGCTTGATCTGCAAACGCCAGCCATGCGTTTTGTTTCGGGGATGTGCGTGTTGCCTGAAACTTGCGTTTAAGTTCTAAAATAAATTCGTATTCAACCAAATACAGTGAAAACTGCTGTTGGCTGACCTGAAACTCAGCAATCAATTTTTTCTGTTTCATTCAGATCACACTCTTATTTTTTTAACTGTTTTTTTACGTTTTATTATACCCTTTATGGTGGATATCCCCCGATAAAACAGGCAGCTGTGCGACAGTACTTGTCACACTAAATCAAGCAGTTTGCTCGCACAAAATTTTCAATCAAAACAAAAAATAGCCCGCAATGCGGGCTATTTTGACTTCAAGCTGTTCTCATCCTTTTAAACAGTTTGAATACGGCGTACCAATAACAACATGAAGACTGCTGAAATAATAATACAAGGAATGGCTGCTGATACGACCCCTGCCGCACCAAAGCCTGCTGCCAATAACTGACCCGCAATTGCAGGGCCAAGCATTGCCCCCACACGGCCAACAGCAGATGCAACACCCACCCCTGTACCACGTACTTCAGTTGGGTAAACAATACTACCAAAAGCATACAACACGCCCTGACAGCCAATCACGAATGCACCCACCAAAGCCGATGCCATATACATTTGGGTCAGTGAACCTGCTGCATTCAGTGCAAATAAACCTGCCAAAATGCCACCGTACATCAATAAAATAACGTAGGCTTTTTTCCAGCGGTCGGTCAGCATACCTAAAATTACGGTACCTACAGTTGCACTCACCATAAAGTAGAACTGTGCTGTACTGCCTTCTTTACGTGTGAAACCTAACTCCATAAATAAAGATGGCAACCAGCTCAACATGATGTAAACCACCATCAAGGTAAAGAAGTAGCTCACCCAAATAAATAAAGTACGCATTAAGTTTTGTGAGTTAAATAAATCTTTAAAAGATGCTTTAGGCGCAGCATTTTGTGCTGCCAAATGATTGCCTGCTGCTTGTGCTTTTAAGAACTCACGTGATTCTGGCAATAACCACATCATCAACGGAATCACAATAAACGGAAGCAAACCACCCAAATAGAAAATGTTTTTCCAGTTTGAACCAAAATCTGTACTGGCCACCAAAGATAAAATGGCTGCACCCACAGGCATACCGCAATACATTAAGCCTACAGCACGACCACGGTTTTGTGGTGAAACTGCTTCAGAAGCCAAGGTAATCAAAATTGGCATAGCAGCACCCAAGCCTGCACCCGCCAAGAAACGTACCGCCAATAAACTTTCAAAGCTATTGACCCAAACGGTACACAAAGTAAATAAGGCAAATACCGCAGTTGACCAAATTAGTACTTTTTTACGACCAATACGGTCTGCAAAACGTCCACCAACCAATGCCCCAGGCAATAAACCTAAAATACCCGCACTAAAAAACACCCCAAGTTGCGAGCTGTCTAGTCCAAAATGTTCACGAATACCCGCAGCCGCAATACCCGCTGCCTGAATATCTAGGCCTTCAATGACTGCAATTAAAAAACAGATCGCAACGGTAATCACCGCATGCCGTTGATCTGTATGTTGTGTTGATCTATCCATTGGGTCCCTCTACTAGAATTAGATAGCCATGTGAAAGCCTGCATCTTGCGCAGTTTTAAACAGCAGCAATAGCTATCAATAAGTGTTAGACCAAAGTGATTTTTTGAAGATCAGAAGACATTACAAATAAATTGTGCGGCAAAAAACATAGCGAAAAAAACAATAATTCAGCTGCGTTCCCCTCATTTTTTTGAATAAATACCACTATTTCGCTAGAAAATTCTCACTATTTAAGAAGCCTGCATGAAGCAGAGTAGACTTAAAAGCTATTAATCTGAAAGGCAAAAACCCCATATATTCCGATTAAAATACTCAGATATAAGAGCTATAAACTCTGAATTGAGTGTTTTTTTCTATAATAATCATGGTTTCAGCGACAAATTTCAGCCTGCAGCATTAAAAATGGCTCACGTAGCATGATCTAAAGACCTGCAGAAAATCATTTCAGCTTTGCTGCGATCGTTTTTGCTTTTTATTGTGAAAACAAATACCTGTTCAATTCATTTTTTACTGAACTTCACAAAGTTTCTGTTTGCTTTGACGAAAGCATATTGTTCTGACACACTGAATCAGTCATAATTTGGCTAAGCATTATTTAATCAAATTGATTAAATTTTGACCCAAATCAAAATACTGCAACCATCCACGTCTTCTTTTCTACACCATTGTGGATGGAAAAATAGGATCTTTTTAAAAAATGACTCAGCAAGCACAGACCATTCAAGGCTCAATTGTCGCAATTGTCACCCCAATGTTAGAAGATGGCAGCGTAGATTGGAAAGGTCTCGAGAAGCTGGTTGAGTGGCACATAGAACAAGGCACCAACAGTATTGTTGCTGTGGGCACAACTGGTGAAGCATCGACCCTAAGTATGGAAGAGCACACCAAAGTGATCGCAGAAATTATTCGCGTCGCAAATAAGCGTATTCCTGTCATTGCTGGTACTGGTGCAAACTCAACGCATGAAGCCATCGAACTGACCAAAGAAGCACAACAACTGGGCGCAGATGCGGCCCTATTGGTAACGCCTTATTATAATAAGCCAACCCAAGAAGGTTTATATCAACACTATAAAGCCATTGCAGAAGCGGTAGATTTACCAATCATTCTATATAACGTACCAGGTCGTACGGGCGTAGACATGTCTAACGAAACCGTAATTCGCTTGGCCGACATCCCTAATATTGTGGGCGTAAAAGACGCTACAGGCGATGTGCCACGTGGTCAGGAATTATTGGCTGGCTTAAACGGCAAAAACATGGTGGTTTACTCAGGTGATGATGCGACGGCATATCAACTGATGCTACACGGCGCACAAGGCAATATTTCTGTAACTGCCAATGTTGCACCGAAAGCCATGAGCCAAGTTTGCGCAGCAGCAATTGCAGGTGATGCGGCAGGTGCAGAACAACAGAACAGTACGATTGCAAATTTACACAATATTCTATTTTGTGAATCGAACCCAATTCCTGTGAAATGGGCACTTCATGAAATGGGATTAATTGGTACAGGTATTCGCCTGCCATTAACTCCGCTTGCAGAACAATATCGTGCACCGCTACGCGAAGCCCTTCAGGCTGCGGGTGTCATTCAATAAAAGAGCTTAGTATGATGCAATTACGTTTTGGTTTTATCGCCGCACTTTCAGTATTGAGTTTGGCTGGTTGTAGTTCTCTGGCCATTAACAATGGTTCATTGGACTATAAAGACACCACCACTTTAGCACCACTTCAATATCCTGAAGGTTCTGTGGTTCGACCTGCAACGCCATTGTATCCTGCACCAAGCGTTGACCCGCTTGCAACGGCCAATGCGCCAAAGCTTGAAAATTCACGTGGCAACCGTTTTGCAATGCCACGTCCTGAAGCTGTGCAAGCGAGTCCGACTGTTGAAGACGGTACCCAAATTGGCCGTCCTCAGCCTGTAGTTGATGGAAACCAAAATCCGTTACTCAAAATTGATGGAAATTCTGCTACAATTTGGCAATACACTCTTGCCACCCTCAGCAGTCTGAATTACAGCATTGTTGGTCAAAGTAAGAACCGTTACGAGGCAACCATTAAGGTCGATCAACAGATTTATGTCTTAAGATTGACCTCTGTCGGTTCGAGCAACAACTTAGCCGTGTTCAATGCCGATAACAGCTTTGCAGACCAAGAAAAAGCTGCAGATCTGTTGGCCCAGATTTACCAAAATTGGCCAGCCTAGCCGTACTAGGCATTTTTTTTTGAAAAAGGTTCCCTCATGTTAAAACAAACCTTGCTCTATACTGGTAAAGCGAAATCTGTTTATACCACAGACAGTGCAGACCACCTGATTTTAGTCTTTCGTGATGATGCCTCTGCGTTCAATGGCGAAAAAATCGAACAACTAGATCGTAAAGGTAAGGTGAACAACCGTTTTAACGCCTTTATCATGGAAAAATTGGCTGAAGCGGGTATCGAAACTCACTTTGAAAAGCTACTTACACCAAACGAAGTATTGGTGAAAAAATTAGACATGATTCCTGTAGAATGTGTAATTCGTAACTACGCTGCAGGTTCACTTTGCCGTCGTTTAGGTGTAGAAGAAGGCAAAGAATTAACCCCACCAACATTTGAATTGTTCTTTAAAGACGATGCGCTTGGCGATCCGATGGTCAATGAATCTCAAGCGATTGCTTTAGGTTGGGCCAATGCAGAACAATTGGCAAAAATGAAAGAACTGACTTACCAAGTCAACGATGTATTAAAAGCATTGTTTGATGCAGGTAACATGATTCTGGTCGATTTCAAACTTGAGTTTGGTGTATTCCACGACCGTATCGTATTGGGCGATGAATTCTCTCCAGACGGTTGCCGTTTATGGGACAAAGACACCAAGAAAAAGCTCGACAAAGACCGTTTCCGTCAAGGTTTAGGCGGTGTGGTTGAAGCTTATGAAGAAGTTGCTGCACGTTTAGGCATCGACTTAGACAACATCTAATCTACAGTTGTCTTGAATTCTAAAGGCCGAGCTATTTTGCTCGGCTTTTTCATTTTTACTGTGCCAACAAAGCACAAATTACAAAGCGGATTTGTTCAACATAAATGAATTTAGAAGACATGACCTGATTGCCTTTTTTAAATTAATTTGAATTTAAATTGTGTATTCTGCAATTCCGTGTATGCTTGTACCCATACTAGAAAAATATGAAGTTCGTTTTAATCGTCTAAGTCCGTAGTTTTATTTTGTAATCCTTCGTTTTGTTCAGATTTTAAGTCGCATCTTTTTCCCAGTTATTCCAAATCTTTTTAGATTGCAAAATATTAAAATTCAGCAGGATATTTCCCTATGTCGAATACTACGATGAAAGGCACTGTAAAGTGGTTCAACGAAACTAAAGGTTTTGGCTTTATTCAACCAGAATCAGGTCCAGACGTGTTTGCACACTTCAGCGAAATTGCACACTCAGGCTTCAAGACTTTACATGAAGGTCAACAAGTTGAATTCAGCGTAACTCAAGGTCAAAAAGGCCCGAACGCTGTAAACATCAAACCGCTTTAAGTCTTTGCTTACAGACACCTCTTTGATGTCTGTAAACCAATGCAAAAAAGCTCAAGTGTATGCTTGAGCTTTTTTTATGCCAATTATTTTTATCAGCTGCACTAAATAGCTTATGACTGATTTTGCTGCCAGCGACGTTGCTGTAAACGCTCGCCTTCAACCTCACGCTTATTACGTGCTGACTCATACAGTTTAGTGCCTTTCAATTCAGGTGGCATATATTCCTGCAGCACAAAATGCTCTGGGTAATTGTGTGGATACAAATAATCTACCCCGTAACCCTGTTCTTTCATCAGCTTGGTTGGTGCATTGCGTAAATGCAGTGGCACTGGCAAGTTCGCTGTTTTTTCGGCCAAATCCATCGCTTTGTTAATTGCCAAATAAGTGCTGTTACTTTTGGCACTGGTGGCCAGATACACCGCACATTGTCCTAAAATAATCCGTGCTTCAGGCATACCAATGACTTGTACCGAACGGAAGCACTCGCCTGCCAACAACAAGGCATTCGGGTTAGAATTGCCTATATCTTCTGAAGCTGCAATTAACATACGGCGCGCAATAAAAGTCGGGTCTTCACCACCTTTGAGCATGCGTGCCATCCAATACAATGCTGCATCGGGGTCACTGCCACGAATTGACTTAATAAAGGCAGACACCAAGTCATAATGCTGTTCGCCCGACTTGTCATAACGGGCAATATTTTGTTGTGCGACCTTCACCACAATGGCATTGGTGATGATGTTTTCTACATCTGGTTCAAAGGTACTTGCAACCAAGTCCAGTAAGTTTAAAGCCTTGCGTGCATCGCCTGCGGCAAACTGAATTAGAGCATCAAATTCTTCAATCTGAATATAACGGTCTTTTAAGAACTGATCTTGCTGAATGGCTTGTGTTAGCAAGGTCTGAATTGCATCGGCATCTAGCGCTTTTAAGGTATAGACCTGACAGCGAGATAACAAAGCACTGTTCACTTCAAATGAAGGGTTTTCAGTCGTCGCACCAATTAAGGTGATTTTGCCCTTTTCAACTGCATTCAGTAAGGCATCTTGCTGTGACTTATTAAAGCGATGAATTTCATCAATGAAGACCACAGGTGTAAGTAAGTCACCGCCTTCGGCAATAATTTCACGCAGCTCTTTGACCCCAGTATTCAGCGCAGAAAGGCTGATAAAAGGACGATCTACCGCCTGTGCCAACAATAAAGCAATGGTGGTTTTTCCGACCCCTGGTGGTCCCCAAAATATAATTGAAGGCAAATGCCCCTGATCAATCATTTGGCGCAATGGTGCTTGCTCACCCAGTAAATGATCTTGGCCGATAATTTGCGCTAAATCACGTGGGCGCAAGCGCTCAGGCAGCGGAATATGACTTTCTGACATCTTGTTATTTCTATACTTGACTTCACTCTAGTCTACTATGATCTCAGGCTTTGGAGTATTTCTAATCGTGCTGATTTATTCTGAAACTCTAAGCGTGACCTTACATTGAAGATAAATCAACGCACCCAGCGCACCACATAATCTTCAATATCTTCTT
Source organism: Acinetobacter sp. A3 (assembly GCF_012371415.1). Lineage (NCBI taxonomy): Bacteria > Pseudomonadati > Pseudomonadota > Gammaproteobacteria > Moraxellales > Moraxellaceae > Acinetobacter > Acinetobacter sp. A3. The sequence continues at coordinate 20,041 of NZ_JAAZQW010000003.1, read as the reverse complement.
CTGCAACATCTAATTCTGAAATACAGCGCCCAGCCGCAGATTTTTTGGCTTTAATCACACTTTGTCGCGAACCTGTATTTAAATAATGCCAAGACGGCAAATTTTTACCTTCTTTTAAACGTCGATAAGCACAACTTGGCGGCAACCAGTGAATTTTTTCCAGTTTTTCTGGGGTAAGTTGAATGCAATCGGGTACGAATTCAAAGCGATTGGCATAATCTGAACAACGCGCTGTGTTGCAATCCAGTAACTTACACGACACTTTGGTATAAGCCACTTCCTGCGTGTCTTCATCTTCTAATTTGACCAAACAGCATAAACCGCAACCATCGCACAAGGCTTCCCATTCCGCTGTAGTTAAGGCATTCAGCGGATAGTTTTTCCAAAATTCAGGTCGTAATTGATCAGACATAGCGCACAAAAAATATATAAACCGCCCCATTATAACAGCCTTCTGGGGACTTGTAGGCTTGCTTTAGTCTTTAAACGAATCAAACACTTAACTTTAACAACTGAACATTTAATACACAAAAACAAAACAGTGCACTGCGCGCACATCCCTATACTGAATTCAGAAGCTATAAAAACACATGGAGAAAAATTATGTTTCGTTGGGCTATTATCTTTGCAGTAATTGCATTAATCGCGAGTCTACTTGGTTTTGGTGGTGTTGCAGGTCTGTCTAAAGACTTTGCCATTATCTTATTAGTCATTGCTGTTATTCTGGCAATTGTTGGTTTCTTATCTCGCGGGAAAGTCTAGTCAGACATTCTGCAAAACTTAAATAAAAAAGAAGGATGATTCCTTCTTTTTTTATGCCTGTTTTTAAGTAAATCCATACCCATTCCACGATTTTTAAAATATTTTCTCACATTTATAAGCAGGTTTTACCCTGTTTTTAAAAATGCGTGCCATATTATTATGCTTTAATCATGGCATTGAAAACGATAAGGAAAGAAGGCATGGCTTTAGCAATCAAAACTCGCGAAATTGAATATACTGCTGCAGATGGAAGCAAACTGATTGGTTATTTTGCAGCACCAGAAACCAGCGAAGCTGTCGCGGGCGTGATTGTCGCACCTGAATGGTGGGGACGCAATGAATACACCGAACAACGTGCCCGAGAGCTGGCTGAACATGGTTTTGCTGCACTGGCAATAGACATGTATGGCGACAAAAAAGTCACCACCACCGCCACTCAAGCCAACGAATGGATGATGCAAACTTTTGAAGATGCAGACACAATTGTGACTCGTGCGTCTGCAGCTTTAGACGCTTTAGCTGCCCAACCTGAAGTAAATCGCGATAAACTCGCTGCAATTGGCTTCTGTTATGGTGGCAAAGTGGTCCTTGATTTGGCGCGTTCTGGTGCTCCTGTGCAAGCCGTCGTGACCTTCCATGCGAACCTAAGCCCGAAAGCCCCTGCACAACAAGGTCAGGTTCAAGCCGAGATTTTGGTATTGCATGGTGAGCTAGACAGCATGGTGACTTTAGAAGATGTAGCAAGTTTCCGTGAAGAAATGCATGCGGCACAAGTTGACCATGAAGTGATTATTTTTGAAGATGCCAAACACGGCTTCAGTAACCCTCAAGCCGATGAGCGTGCTAAAGCCAACGGTGTAGATTTAGGCTACAACGCTTCTGCAGAGCAGCAAGGTTTAGCGGCAATGTATGAAGTGCTAGATCGACGTTTGCCCAATTAATCTGCTGTACATATAACGCAGCATATACTCAACGCAAGCCAAAGAAAATTTTAAAGAAGAGGATATAACAATGACTGAGCAATGCCCTTATTGCAATTATGATGATTACGATGTTTTGGCAAAAAATGAATTTGGGGTGATTTTGCCTGAACCGAATGCCCTGTCTAAAGGACATTGCGTAATTATTCCAATACGTCATGTGGGTTCTTTTTTTGAAGTCACCGACAAAGAGCGTAAAAGCCTGTTGTCTTTATTGGAACTGGCGCGCAATGAGTTGCAATTACGTCATCAGCCTGCGGGTTTTCATATTGGCTTTAATGATGGCGATGTATTCGATGCCAAATCTGAGCATTTACACATCCACATTATTCCGCGTTATGAAGGTCAGACCTTAAAACTGGATAACCGTTGGGGCATGAGCGGTCAAATCTAAGCGACTGCTTTTTTCTCTCAACAGGGTCAAGCCCAAATAAAAGAAGATGCTGCGTCATCTTCTTTTTTATGCACCTCATTCCTGCGCCAGTTTGGCTATACTAGGCCGCTACTTTACAAACTGGGTTCGCATGACTGCTTTTTCATTTTCTGATGCTCTCCTCACGTGGTTCGATCAACACGGACGCCATGACTTACCGTGGCAAGTGGCCAATGATCCTTATGCGGTGTGGGTGTCTGAAATTATGCTGCAACAAACTCAGGTCAAAACCGTATTGCAATATTTTGAGCGTTTTATACAGCGCTTCCCTACCGTACAAGACCTAGGCCGTGCCACATGGGATGAAGTTGCCCCTTATTGGGCCGGTTTAGGGTACTACGCCCGCGCCCGTAACTTGCATAAAGCAGCCGCAATTGTGGCACAGCAAGGGCATTTCCCAAGCACCTTGGAACAATGGATGGCCTTGCCTGGCATTGGTCGCTCTACAGGCGGTGCCATGATGTCACTGGGTTTACGTCAATACGGCGTAATTATGGATGGCAATGTAAAGCGCGTATTGGCACGCTTTTTTGCCATTGAAGATGATTTATCCAAACCTGTGCATGAACGTGCCATGTGGCAACTGGCAGAGCAGCTTTGCCCTGTCACACGTAACCATGACTACACCCAAGCTATTATGGACTTAGGCGCCACCATTTGTACCCCGAAAAAACCATTGTGCCTTTATTGTCCTATGCAGCAACACTGCAAAGCCCATCAACAAGGTTTAGAACAAGAGCTACCGTTTAAAAAACCGAAAAAAGCCGTACCTGTAAAATCTGCACAGGTGTTGGTGTTGCAATGTGCTGAACAATGGCTCTGGCAACAGCGTCCCAATACAGGACTGTGGGGCGGGCTATGGTGTCTACCTGTGATTGAAGATAGATTGGCTTTTGAGCAGTTGTGCCAAAGTTTAGGTCTTAAACACGTGCAGCAACGTGCACAAATTTCTCACAGTTTTACCCATTTCACCTGGCAGCTCGAAGCCATTTGTTTTCAGGTCGATGCCGATTTGCAAGAACACCTTGCGATTGAGCTAAATGCACAATGGTTAAGCCCGCAACAAGCCAGTGATTTAGGAATTCCCACTGCCATGAAAAAATTGATCTCGGCAATCAATCTATGACATAGTCAAACATTGTGAACACTCAACGCATTGCATTCACTGCTATTACAAGGATGTTCTATGTTTCGATGGATTGCCATTTTAAGCGTATCGATGCTCATGCTGCTGATAGCCGCCTGTAGTTCTGCCCCGAAAAAACCCAGTACACCCTTACCACCCGACTTGGTACGCAAACTCAATCAAATGCAATTAAAAACCCGCTTGCCCATTCCAGTGCGAGGCATTAAAGCAAATCGACTTAGTGACACTTGGGGTGCTTCACGCAGCAATGGACGCCTGCATGAAGGCATCGACATCATTGCCCCTAAAGGCAGCAAAGTGTATAGCGCCACCGAAGGTTTAATTGCAGATTTACGCGATAATCGCTTAGGTGGTAAAGTGATTTGGATACTCGGCCCCGCAGGCACTTGGCATTATTATGCACACTTAGATGGACATAAGCGTGGACTCAAAGTTGGCGATTATGTCAAAGCTGGGGCACATATTGGCTATGTGGGCAATACAGGCAATGCCCGACATACCGCAGCACATTTGCATTATGGGCTCTATTTAAATGGTAAAGGACGCGGTGCGGTCAATCCTTATCCTTATTTACGTTAATTTTGTTAGGAACATTTCATGTCTGAAGCCCTGATTAATCGACTGGTGGAATTTGCTGAATCTGGCAATCAACAAAAAATTGTATTGGCAGGACAAAGCCATCAAGGTTGGGTCATGGAAATTACCGAAGATGCCTTGCTCATCAGCACAGGCTACTCAGATAAAGTCGGTAAAGATAACTGGATTTCCTTTCAGGACTTAGAACAGGCCGAATTATATTATTGGGATAACCAAAACGACCAATGGGCGCAATTTCAGCTCTAATCTGCCCGATTATTTTATGCCTTAATTGATCAGGAGTACGCACATGACCTTACAACGCTGTGGCTGGTGCTCTGATGATCCGCTCTATATGGCCTATCACGATTTAGAATGGGGACGGCCTGTCTTTGCAGAAGCACATCTGTTTGAAATGCTTTGCCTAGAAGGCCAACAAGCAGGTTTGTCTTGGATTACCGTTCTAAAAAAACGTGAAGCTTATCGCCAGCATTTTTTTCAATACAGCATTGCTGAAATTGCAGCCCTCAGTGATGACGAGATCGCACTTAAATTACAAGATGCAGGCCTGATTCGGCACGCAGGTAAATTAACTGCCATTCGTGACAACGCAATTGCATGGCAAAAATTAAAAGATGATGAGATAGATGTTGTGAAATGGCTCTGGGATTTTGTCGCACAGCAGCCAATTTCTAATGACGTGCCAGACTATCGTCTTGCCCCTGCACAAACCACAACCAGTGTGGCCATGTCTAAAGCCTTAAAGAAAAAAGGGTTTAAATTTGTAGGGCCAACTACCTGTTATGCCTTTATGCAGGCCGTTGGTATGGTCAATGACCATGAAAATTACTGCAACTTTAAAACCCTGACAAAGGTTCAGCATACTAATCCTTAGCCGTAATCACACAGTCAGCCCATGACAAGGACAATGCAATATGAGTAATACCATTCGAGCCTATGCCGCAATGCAAGCGGGTGAACCACTACAAGCCTATGAGTTTGATGCAGGTGAACTGCAGGCACATCAGGTGGAAGTCAAAGTTGAATATTGCGGCTTATGTCATTCCGATCTCTCGGTCATTCAAAATGACTGGCATTCTTCGGTCTATCCTGTAGTGGCAGGACATGAAATTATTGGCACCATTACCCAATTGGGTGCAGAAGCCAAGGGCTTAAAAGTTGGACAACGCGTAGGTATTGGCTGGACAGCAGACAGTTGCCAATACTGCGATGCCTGTATAGCGGGTGAACAAGTACTGTGCAGCAATGGCACTACAGCCACCATTGTTGGGCATGCAGGCGGTTTTGCCGATAAAGTCCGAGCAGGCTGGCAATGGGTCATCCCCTTACCCGATGCGGTCGATCCTGTCAGTGCAGGACCGTTACTCTGCGGCGGTATTACCGTATTTGATCCGATTCTAAAACACCAAATTCAAGCAGTGCATCATGTTGCTGTGATTGGTATTGGTGGCTTAGGCCACATTGCAATCAAACTCTTAAAAGCATGGGGCTGTGAAATTACGGCCTTTAGTACTAACCCCGACAAAACTGCAGAATTGTTGGCCATGGGGGCAGATCATGTGGTGAACAGCCGTGATGCCGCTGCGCTTAAAACCCAACGTGGCAAATTTGACCTGATTTTAAGTACGGTAAATGTGAGCTTGGACTGGAATGCCTATTTAAGCACGCTGGCACCGCATGGCACTATTCACATGCTAGGTTTAGCGCTGGAACCCATGCCTATTAAGGCAGGCAGCTTGATTGGTGGTGCAAAATCAGTGACGGGGTCTTCAACAGGTTCACCCAAAGCTCTGCGTCAATTACTTCAATTTGCAGCACGCAAACAGATTGCCCCGCAAGTCGAAGTTTTTCCAATGTCACAGATCAATCAGGCCATTGAACATTTGCATCAAGGCAAGGCTCGCTATCGGGTGGTGTTAAAGGCCGACTTTGACTGATTTTAAGTTAAATCAGGATAGTCAAATATATTTATGTCTATCTTTATTTAGGTAAAACCGCTTATCTAAAAACCTAGATAACATGAAGATACTCGGAAGTGTCATCCACAACCTGAGCAAAAACAAGCACTGCTTTGTTTGCAGCGCAAGTCAACTGTGGATGAATAGTTCTAATATGGCGAATAAATAAGTGGTAATAGCACAGCATCGCAAGATGGTTTTCTTGCGATGCTTTCAACTTTTCATTTTACCGAATGAGAGTATATTTCGTAAAAGTGGGCCGAACCGAAGGTTAATCCAATTATTGGACGACAAGCCCACAGAACGCTGTCTTAATCATTTTACGATTACAATAAAAATTTTCCTGCAGCTCAAACTAAATCAGAGTTTTCTTAATTTGCTCACAGCGAATCCTGAATTGATAAGATTTATGTATAAAAAATGTTTTAGATATTCAGTCTGTTATAGAATAAACTGCGTAAGCAGCATATATTAAAACGTTGAATCGATACCTGCTTCAACGCAGGTATCAAAATAGAAAAGTCTGTAAAAAAGTCTGCTAAGATGAATGCTGCTTTTTTAACTATAAAATGAATTTGAGAAAACCTATGAGTAAAGCCTTACCCATCGCTGTTGCTGTAATTTTAGGCGGTGCTGCACTTGTTCCTGTTTATTATGCCTCTCAAAACCCTGCGGTTGCGACTTCTAAGGCGTCTGCAAATGCCTCAGCCGTTGAAAAAATCAGCTACGCTTTGGGTTATGAAGTGGCACATCAAACCCCACCAGAGCTGGACATCAACAGCTTTGTAACAGGTGTGCGTGAAGGTCATGCGCGTAAACAACCTGCTTATACTGAAGAAGAACTACAAAAAGCCTATGAACAGTTCCAGCAAGAGTTGCAACAAAAACAAGCGACTCAAGCACAAGCTGCCCAAACTGCCAGTGATTCATTCTTAACTGAAAATGGTAAAAAAGCAGGCGTACAAACCACAGCATCTGGCTTACAGTACCAAGTCGTTAAAGAAGGTACAGGCAAACAGCCAACAGCAAGCTCTGTGGTGAAAGTGCACTACACCGGTAAACTGGTCGATGGCAAAGTATTTGATAGCTCAGTACAACGTGGCGAACCAATTGAATTCCCACTGAACCAAGTGATTCCAGGTTGGACTGAAGGCTTACAACTTATGAAAGAAGGCGGCAAAGCCACGCTGTATATCCCATCACAATTGGGCTACGGTGAACAAGGCGTACCGGGTATGATTCCTGCCAACAGCACCTTAATTTTTGATGTTGAACTGATTGAAGTGAAATAACAACATCGCCCTTTCAGGAGAGCTTGGCTCTCCTGTATTGTCTTAGGACGGAAATAATGAAAAAACACCTCGCCCTTGTGTGTATTGCGCTACTCAGTAGCAGTGGTTTTGCAAAAACAGTGACCAATAAAAGCCCTGTTGCAGATCAGGTGGGTTATAGCTTTGGCTATTTAATGGGGCGCAGCAATGCTGAAACGCTAAAAGACATTGATTTAGAAGCCTTTATGACAGGCTTAAAAATGGCTACCCAAGACCAGCCTGCCAGTCTGAGCGATGAAGAAATGGCGCGGGTTTTAACCCAATTTAGAAAACAAGCCGAAGCCAAACAACTGATTGAACTAAAAAAAGTAGCCGATGCCAATGCAAAAATTGGGCAAGCCTTTTTAAGTAACAATGCAAAAAAGGCAGGGGTAAAAGTCACTAAGTCTGGCTTGCAATATCAAGTCTTACAAGCGGGTGCAGGTAAATCACCAAAAGCCACCTCGACTGTCAAAGTGCATTATGAAGGTCGCCTAATTGATGGTACGGTATTTGACAGCTCCATTGCTCGTGATCAGGCCGCTGAATTTCAGGTGAGTCAAGTCATTCAGGGCTGGACTGAAGGTTTACAGCTAATGAAAGTCGGTGCCAAATACCGCTTCTTCATTCCTGCTGCATTGGCCTACGGTCAAATTGGCTCAGGTGATGCCATTGAGCCAAACAGCACGCTTATTTTTGATGTGGAACTCTTAGAGATTTTAAAATAATCACCACTCACACTTTTGATCAAGCGCTGAGAGAAAAATACCGCAATTTAAATTGCGGTATTTTTTTACTTTGATGTTTGGGATGCATTCAACAGCGATTTCTGTATTTATGGTTTTAAATGACGTGGTCTAAAGCCTGTTGCCAATAAACCAATCGCATATGCCAGCACACCCACTACACATAGTGCAGTCACTTCAGCCACACGCATCCACTGTGATACATCACCGTTATACCAAGTTAAGGCGTACCATAACGCAGCAATCATCACCGCATTGGCAACGGAAAATTGCAGAATAAGTTTTTTCCAGTGAGCACCAAAACGGAAAATCTTGCGCTGATGCAAATAAAAATACAGCATGCCAGCATTGACCAAAGCCGAACCTGAAGATGCCAACGCCAATGCCATGTGCTCAGCTTCCCAATCAATCAGTTTAAAAAAGCCAATAAACACCACGTTTAAAATAGCATTGGCTGCCACGGCCATTAAACCAACCCGTACAGGGGTTTTGGTGTCTTGCTGCGCATAAAAGCCCGGTGCAAAGACTTTAATCAGCATGAATGAAATTACCCCTGCACTCATACATTGCAAGGCCAAAGCCGTCATTTGTGTATCTTGAAAGGTAAACTGACCACGCTCAAACAAGGCCTGAATAATCGGGGTAGACAGCATAAACAGTGCAATACTGGCAGGTACACCCACCAAAATAATTACCCGTGCCGCCCAGTCCATCATGCCACGGAATTTGTCCATATTCTGTTCTGCATGACGTGCAGACAGTGACGGTAAAATAACTGTACCAATCGCCACACCAATTAAACCTAGCGGCAACTCTGTCATACGTTCTGCACTATACAACCAAGATACCGAACCATCCTGCATAAAAGAGGCCCAAATGGTATTGAGTAACAGGTTAATTTGCGTAACCGACACCCCAAACAAAGCAGGCAGCATCAGCTTCATAATCCGATCCACACCTTCGTGTTTAAAATCAACCTTGGGTGGAATCAGCAGTTTTTTACGCCACAATTCAGGAATTTGAATTGCAAGTTGTAAAGCACCCGCAATAATCACCGCCCAGCCCAGTGCCATAATTGGCTCTGCCATGTACGGCGTGAGCCATAATGCCCCTGCAATCATTGCCAGATTCAGCAATACAGGTGCAAAGGCAGGCGTAGTAAATGAGCCGTAGCTGTTTAAAATACTGCTGGCAAATGCCGTTAACGACATAAACAACAAATAAGGAATGGTCAGGCGGAACATATCTGTCGCCAAAGCGAACTTGGCTGGGTCGCTATGGAAGCCTGGTGCGTAGATATACATTACTGCAGGTGCAGCCACCATGGCAACAAAGGTTAGCCCTGTCATTACTGTCATTAGACAGCCAAAAACCCGACTAATCAGAATTTGCACTTCGGCATGGGTACGACTGGTTTTGTATTCGGTCAGTACCGGAATAAAGGCCTGCGAAAATGCCCCTTCGGCAAACAAGCGCCTGAAAAAGTTGGGAATACGAAACGCCACCACAAAGGTATCGAAATCTTTACCTGCACCAAATACATTCAGCAACACCACGTCACGGACTAATCCAAGTACCCGTGACAGCATGGTCATTGCACTGACAATAAAGGTCGATCGCCAAAGCGCCATCGTTACCACCCAATTAAAAATTTAGTCGCTATTGTAATCAAAGCATCAACAAAGTTTTGTTATTGATTGATCAATTTTTTCTGTAATGTCTAAGCTTTAGCTTGAGATAACTGTTCACGAAAACGTTGCCAGTCAAAAAATGGCCCGGGGTCAGTTTTACGACCAGGGGCAATATCGGAATGCCCTGCAATATGCTGCTGAATACGTGGATACGCCTGTTGCAAGGCCTGCACCACTTGTACCAAACGTGCATACTGTACCTCTTCAAAAGGTAAATCGTCACTGCCTTCCAGCTCAATACCTATCGAATAATCATTACATTCAGGCTGTGCCATATAACTAGAACGCCCTGCATGCCAAGCCCGATCTGCAAAATTGACAAATTGTAGCACTTCGCCTGTTCTTAAAATCAGCAAATGTGCCGACACTTGCATGCCCTGAATAGTCTGAAAATAAGGATGCTGCGACCAATCCAGCTGATTTTGAAAAAACTGCTCGATGTAGCCCCCGCCAAATTGTGACGGCGGCAAACTAATATTGTGGATGACCAGCAATTGAATCTCTTGGTCTGTCGGACGGGCGTTGAAATTTGGAGATGGGACTTGTCTTGCCCCCTGTAATTGTCCTTCAACCACCTGAAACGACGGCTCATGCTGCATAAGGCAACCCTCAAGCAATTAGAAAAGAAAAATAGAAGTCTATTTTCAGTTTAATGCCAAGCCATGGCAATGAACATCTTAAATTACACCCGAACGTGGCTAAAAAATACATCCAGACGCAGAACAATGCTAATATAACGCGCAATTTTCATGGGCAAAACCGACACGGAAAATCTTATGAGCATCTCTCCATCTTTGCTTGAACACTCTATCCAAATCAATATTCAGCAAGCGCTGCAAGAAGATATTGGCGATGGTGATATTACCGCATTATTGACCCCTGAAGATGAGCAGGCCACTGCGACCATTATCAGCCGCGAAGATATGATTCTGGCAGGTCAGCCGTGGGTGAATGCACTGATTCAAGCTTACGATGCCAATGTTCAAGTGACTTGGTTAAAAAATGATGGAGATCGAGTTGCTGCTAACGAAGCCTTTTTAAAATTGGCAGGTTCAGCTCGCAGCCTATTAACCGTAGAGCGTCCTGCATTGAATTTTGTGCAGACCTTGTCTGCGGTTGCCACCAAAACTGCGGCTTATGTACAACAGCTTGAAGGCTTAAACACCAAATTATTAGATACCCGTAAAACCTTACCAGGTTTACGTATTGCACAAAAATATGCCGTGACTGTCGGTGGCGGTCAAAACCATCGTTTAGGCTTGTTTGATGCCTTTTTAATTAAAGAAAACCACATTATGGCAGCGGGTGGCATTACTCAGGCAATTGCCAAAGCACATGCCATTGCTCCAGGTAAGCCTGTAGAAGTTGAAGTGGAAACTTGGGATGAACTCAATCAAGCCCTCGATGCCAAAGCTGATATTGTGATGCTCGATAACTTTAGCCAGCAACAAATGATTGATGCTGTTCAGCATGTGGCGGGGCGTTGCAAACTTGAGGCATCTGGCAATATCACCATTGAAAATTTACGTGAAGTGGCCAGCACAGGCGTTGATTATATTTCGATGGGTGTCTTGACCAAAGATGTGAAAGCTATTGATTTATCGATGCGTTTCAATGCTTAAACTTAGATAAGTTGAAATTCAGGAGGCAAGCTTGCCTCCTTTTTTATGCCTGAATTGCTACTCAATCATCATCTTCATTGTCGTTGTCGTTGTCGTTGTCGTTGTCGTTGTCGTTGTCGTTGTCGTTGTCGTTGTCGTTGTCGTTGTCGTTGTCGTTGTC
>NZ_JAAZQW010000003.1:0-8535 GCF_012371415.1 Acinetobacter sp. A3 | reverse complement strand
TTGTCGTTGTCGTTGTCGTTGTCGTTGTCGTTGTCGTTGTCGTTGTCGTTGTCGTTGTCGTTGTCGTTGTCGTTGTCAGAAGCTTGACCGAGTACGCTACGATTGTCTTCATTTTCACGTTCTGAACGTGAATCACATGCGGTCAGTAGCAACATCATTGCAGACATCAAAATAATCAGTAATTTCATGGGCATCTTCCTGTTTTAAACATTTTTGATCATCTTAAAAGAATCCATGCATCGGTATTGTATAATTTTGATTCAGCCCTCCTGACATGATTCAAGCGCATCCATAAAAAAACGCATCCGAAGATGCGTTTAAAACAGTGGTGCGATCTTAGAAAACTTGGTTTACCAGCCTAAAGCCTGTTGCTGTTTTTTCACCAATTCCTGAATACCTTTTTCTGCCATTTCCAACATGGCATTGCACTGCACGCGAGTAAATGGCTTGTCTTCTGCCGTACCCTGAATTTCAATAAATTCACCTGCTTGAGTCATGACTACGTTTAAATCGGTCTGGCAGTTTGAATCTTCTTCATAGCACAAATCCAGTAATACCTCATCTTGGTACATGCCTACAGAAATTGCAGCTACCAAACCTTTTAATGGGTCATGCTTAATTTTTTTCTTTTCTAGCAATACATTCATGGCATCAATTAATGCCACTGCCGCACCTGTAATAGCTGCAGTACGGGTACCGCCATCTGCCTGAATCACATCACAGTCAATGGTAATGGTATTTTCACCCAGTTTTTTTAAATCGACCATGGCACGTAAACTGCGACCAATCAAACGCTGAATTTCCTGTGTACGCCCGCTTTGTTTGCCACGTGCTGCTTCACGGTCACTACGGGTATGCGTTGAACGTGGCAACATGCCATATTCTGCTGTCACCCAGCCCTGCCCCTGACCTTTTAAAAAGCGGGGTACAGAGTTATCAATACTGGCCGTACACAAAACTTTGGTATGACCAAACTCAACCAAAACTGAACCTTCAGCATAGCGAGTATAGTTACGGGTAATTTTTACCTCACGTAATTGGTCTAAGGCTCGTTGGTCAATACGCATAATGGGTCCTTATTTTTGGCTCAAATCAATTGCCCGCAAGTATAACAGATGCCACAGCGAAGGTCGCTTTTCTAGGCTGTTCCCTGTGCAGTTTCGCTCACTTCTGCCACAATAACCACAACATCGCTTCATTCATCTTTTAGTATTACTCTGCAATTCAGGTTTTTGTTAGACTGCGCAGCACTGGCAGAATCAGGAAATAAAATGTCGATTCGAGAAGAACGAAAACAACAAAGTCGTCAGGCCATTATAGATGCTGTACTACAACTGAGTGCTTCTGGACGTGCCTTTAGCAGCATCAGCTTAAGAGAAATTTCACGACAGATTGGGTTCGTGCCCACCGCGTTTTATCGGCATTTTCAAGATATGGATGCTTTAGCACTCGATTTGGTCGATCAAGTTGCCCTACACATTAAAGGGATTTTGCATCAATTGGGGCAAGGCTATTTGTACCAACCCGATGCACAGACAGAAACGGCATTGACCCTGTTTTTTAAATCAGTCGATCAACGCCCACAACAATGGATTTTTTTAATTGCCGAACGCTGGGGCGGTTCTGCCGTTTTACGCCAAGCCATTGCCCGTGAAATTGATTTTTTAATTGAAGATTTAGCCAATGATTTGCAACGGGTAGAAAGTGTGCAGCATTTTCAACATGCCGAAGACTTACACGTCCTGGCCAATATTTTAATTAATTTGTCTTTAAACTGGGCAATGAACTGGATCAGTTTGGGACAGCAATTTGAAGCAGAAAAATTGCAGCAACAACAGCAACACTTCATACAACAAAGCATTACCCAAGTCCATTTGCTATTTCGTGGTATTTGCCACTGGCAGCGTCCGCAGCCTATTTAAAGTTATCTGCTAAACACTTTAGCCATAAAAAACCGCAATGATCTTTCAATCATTGCGGTTTTAGACACAAGGTGATTTCACCACAGCATCGTAGTTTTATTTCTTGGCTTTACGCTCTTGATCGACCAAGTAATTCACCACCTGAATCACTTTGCCGTTATCGCCCTGCACGATGTATTTACCATTGACAACCACGGCAGGTACACCCGTCAATTGATACTGACGCGCCAATTGCTTAGCTTGTGAAATTTTAGAAGTGATCGCAAACGAGTTAAACATGCTGTTAAATTTCGCTTCAGGCACGCCATATTTTACAAAGAATTTGGCTTGAGACTGTTGGTCAAAAATTTGCTGACCTTTGTCATGAATAGCATGGAACAATGGCAAGTGAGTTTTCTTACGTACGCCCAATGCTTCAGACACATAATAGCCACGCGCATTCATTTCCCATACAGGGTTCATGGCAGCTGGAGTACGCACAAAATTCACATCTTTAGGCAATTTGCGTAACCAAGTCTGCATATATGGCTCTAGGGTAAAGCAGTGGCCACAGCCGTACCAAAAGAACTCACGTACTTCAATTTTACCTGGGACATCCACTTTCCCTGGGTTAGCAACAACGCTGTAATCTTTACCTGCAACAAAATTTGCCGCCATTGCACTACCAGAAATAGCAAAGATGGCTGTTGCCAAACTACCTAAAAGGAATTTTTTCATTGCGTTTATAGTCCTCTAAATCATTCTGTTTAGTTTATGGCAACACTATAAATCAAATATGCCGATTTCGTTTTCCTTCTGTGAACTTTTTTACAGCTTTTATCGCTTTTTTTAGAATTAACGCTACACTAGGGTTTATACATATTTTTACCATCATCACGATTAAATTGAGGTGACACCCATGTCGCAACTGAATGTTGATCCACAAGAAATTGCCAAATTTGAAGCATTTGCAGCCATATGGTGGGATCAGCATTCCGAGTTCCGTCCCCTGCACATGATTAACCCACTGCGCCTGAACTGGATTGATGAACATGCAGGCGGTTTAGCAGGCAAAAAAGTGCTAGATGTCGGTTGCGGCGGCGGGATTTTGGCAGAAAGCATGGCACGTCGTGGTGCCAATGTACTTGGCATTGATATGGGCGAAGCACCTTTAAATGTGGCGCGTATCCATGCTGAGCAAGAAGGCGTAAATAATATTGAGTATCGCCAAATTCCTGTTGAACAACTGGCAGAACAACAAGCTGGTCAGTACGATGTCGTGACCTGTATGGAAATGTTAGAGCACGTACCCGACCCAGCCTCTATTATTCAAGCCTGCCAAAAACTGGTCAAACCAGGTGGTCATGTATTTTTCTCCACCATTAACCGCAATCCAAAATCATACTTATTTGCCATTATTGGTGCAGAATACGTGCTGCGTATGCTGGCCAAAGGTACGCACGATTATCATAAATTTATTAAACCATCTGAATTGGCACATGATATTCGCCAAGCGGGTTTAAAACTCAAAGATATGACGGGTTTACACTACAACCCACTAACTAAACGCTATTGGTTGGCACCTAATGTTGATGTGAACTACATGGTTTACACGGTCAATGAGGCAACAGAATGAAAGCCGTTTTATTCGACCTCGATGGCACCTTAATTGATACCGCTGCTGATTTTATTCGCATCATTCAAGACATGTGCCGTGACAAAGGCTGTGAGATTGTGGCAGCAGATGCCATTCGTACACAGGTGTCTGAAGGTGCACGGGCAATGGTAAAACTGGTCTATCCAGAACTTGAGGTAGATGACCCTGTATTTCTTGCGCATCGACAACGCTTTTTAGACCTGTACGGCGCAGATATTGCGGTAGAAACTGATCTGTTCGAGGGCATGTATCCACTGCTCGAAGCTTTGGAACAGCGTCAAATTCCGTGGGGTATTGTTACCAATAAACCGCGCTGGCTCAGTGAAGCTTTACTCAAGGCACTGAATTTAACTGACCGCTGTGCGGTTTTGGTCTGCCCTGAGGATGTCAGCCATACCAAGCCAGACCCAGAACCTATGTATTTGGCAGCCAAACAGATTGAAATTGCCCCAGAAGATTGTATTTATGTGGGTGACCATCCACGTGATATTGATGCAGGCCGCAATGCCAATATGTACACCATTCTGGCCGCTTACGGTTATTTACCGTTGCAACACAAAGATGACTTAACAGTGTGGCAAGCAGATTGTATAGTGGATTCAGTCGCTGAATTACATACGGTTTTAGACAAATTGGTGCTGCAAGCCGCAACATCATCAAACAGCCTGAATGCCAATGCCTGAGTTGGTTCTATTACACCTGCCAAAGCACAAATATTACCTTTAAAATATGCCCAATAAAAAATCAATATAGGAGGGATGACCATGAAATATTCAGAATATCAACCTCGCCCCGATCTGTTAAAAGATCGCATTATCCTCATTACCGGTGCGGGAGATGGTATTGGACGTGCCGCTGCCCTCAGTTATGCCCTGCATGGGGCCACCGTGGTACTGCATGGTCGTACCCTCAATAAACTTGAAGTCATTTATGATGAAATTGAAAGTTTAGGTGCACCACAACCTGCTATTTTACCCCTGCAACTGTCTAGCGCTTCGCCACGTGACTATGAGTTACTGGTCGATACCCTAGAGAAACAATTCGGACGTTTAGATGGTATTTTGCACAACGCAGGCATTTTAGGTGAACGCACCGAGTTAGCAAATTACCCTGCAGATGTCTGGGATGATGTCATGGCGGTAAATTTACGTGCACCTTTTGTCTTGACTCAGGAATTATTACCGCTCTTGGCAAAATCAGAACATGCCTCGGTGGTCTTTGCTAGTTCAGGGGTTGGCCGTGAAGCACGTGAATGCTGGGGGGCTTATTCAGTTTCTAAAATTGCGATTGAAGCGGTCAGCCAATTATTTGCCAAAGAGCAAGTTCACCCGAATATTCGCTACAACTGCATTAATCCGGGCGCAACCCGTACAGCCATGCGCGCCAAAGCCTATCCAGATGAAGATCCAAAAACCTTACCAACACCCGATGCAATCATGCCTGCCTATTTATATTTAATGGGCGATGACAGCTTACACATGAATGGTCAAAGTATTGATGCACAGGATTAATCCTGTGCGTCTGCTTCCCGCTTTTTAATAGCATGCTTGTGCAAAAAATCTTCATCTTCTAGCTTTTTAAAATTACTTGAATACGCATCACTTTTTTATATATACGCCAT
Source organism: Acinetobacter sp. A3 (assembly GCF_012371415.1). Taxonomy (NCBI): domain Bacteria; kingdom Pseudomonadati; phylum Pseudomonadota; class Gammaproteobacteria; order Moraxellales; family Moraxellaceae; genus Acinetobacter; species Acinetobacter sp. A3. The sequence goes on along the minus strand of NZ_JAAZQW010000003.1, from coordinate 3,356 downwards.
CTATAAACGAAAAACCTTATTTAGATAAAATATAAATATAAATTTTAACAACTTATGCTTCAGTTTTTAGCCCCAATCTATGCCTATAGTGCATATCTATAAATGAGATAACTTTACAGCTTTTGCTTATTTTACAGTGCACAGCCCAATCATGATTAATAGCGACATTCCAAATTAATTTATTTTTAGGTTGTTCAGCACATGTCATATTCTCAGCAAAAACCGCTCAATATTGTTGCCATTTCCGGGGGGCTCAATGCACCTTCTAAAACAGAAGCGCTGTTACAGACCCTGGTAGAGCGTTTGGCCAAAGCCATCCCGATTCAGGTACATTTCATTAAATTTAGTGAAATTGCGCCACTTTTAGGTGGTGCAATTTACCGCAATCAATTGCCTCAACAAGTGCAAGACCATTTAGCTGCTGTAGAAAATGCAGATGCACTGATTGTAGGAACACCTGTCTATCGGGCGTCATTTACTGGTTTATTTAAACATTTTTTTGATTTTGTTGAACAAAATGCACTGATTGATGTGCCAATATTATTGGCTGCATCTGGTGGCAGCGAGCGACATGCACTGGTTTTAGAACATCAATTGCGCCCTTTATTCAGTTTTTTCCAAGCACAAACCTTGCCTATTGGTGTCTATGCCACAGACCGAGATTTTAGCCCTGAATACACCGTACAAAGTGAATTGCTTAATGAGCGAATCAATTTGGCCATTACCCGTGCAGTTCCAGTTTTGCAATGGGAGGCAGCCAAATCACAGTACGCTATAGCCCAAACACAAGTGGCTTAATGACCACCACACATAGCACAGCTTGATCACAGCGCACCCTCACGGGATAGATATATGAAATACATATCTATCCCACGCATGACTTAGCCTTCATGTTGCCAGTGCTGCAGCAAATTCAGATCAGCTTTCTTTTTTATGCAGGTTACGTAGCATACTGTCAGTTTTCAGACCTTCATCTTGTGTAAAATAAGCACTTAAAGGCCACCGCAGTAATTGTCTGTGTCTATCTTGCATAAACAGAATTCACTCGCTACGCTTCTGCCTTTCTATCCCACTCTTACGCTGCAGAGAACAACATGACTGAATTAAATAACATCACCGTAACCCCGCTAGAAGATGGCATGGTGTCTTTACTGATTGATGGTCAGCCTATTTCTGAAAAATACGGCATGAAGTTTGAAGCCAGCATCGTGGATGATATTCAAGCGCTCGACAACAGCCAAAAAATCAAATTGTTTGATCAGTTTGTGTTTTCACATACCGATCTCAATTTTGAACATGCTTACCACTATGTCACTGGCATTGAAAAGTTGGATGATCGCTATCACGTGGTCAAAAACTTTGTCTATCGTATTAAAATTGAAGGGCAACCTGAAATTGAACACGTGATTACCAAACAAGGTGCACCAATGACAACTGAAGATGTGCGTGAATTTATTAATGCACATATTCAAAAATCACTCACCGACTATACCGACTTAAACTACGCTTACTAAAAGCCAGTGAAGCTACCAAACTCAGGGTCAAGACATTAATCGTTTTATTGGATTGAAACAATAAAATTAAACTGTTTTTCAAATTAATATAAATCCTCTATTCTAAATCCATCTTCAACAGTATTGAGGTAGATTGCGATGACGGATATGAAACGAAAAACAGCCGTGATTCAAAGTATTGAAACTTTACAACTGAGCCAACATTTGATTGTTGCCTTAGATGACAAAGAAAAAGCCGAATGTGTAGCGAGCGCAGTGCAGTCTTTACAAGGTTTGGCAGATCAGTGGAACTGATGTATCCCATAGCAGCTCGCTGCTATGGTCATGCTCGATCTAAAATAAAATACCCCAACCCCTTCCTCTCTATTTTCTGCACGCACATACATTCAAAATGCTTTTTTTGTCACATAATAGAATAGACTCTATACTGTAGCATCAGGCTTTATTTAAAAAATTCATGTGCTTTCTTCACAGTTTCTCTGCATTTAATGGCTAAAGTATGAACTGTGAAATAGAGATGAGAAATGAGGGGTTTACATGAAAAAGATTTTGACAGTTCTGGCAATGTCTTTCAGTGCTTTACTTGGCAGTAATTTAGCGACTGCTGCTCCTCAATTTGATCGGGATCATGCGGAACACCCGCGTTATCAGGCACAAAATAAACGTGAATTTCGTGCCAATATGGAAGAGCGCGTACAAGACAAGCGTCGTATGCGTGAAGAACGTGGTGTAAAACGCTTGCAGCAACATAAGTGGCAAACGGGCTATGTCATGCCGCAGCACTATCGTAGCAATGGCTATAAGGTCGATTATCAAGATCACGACCTGCCTAGACCTGAACGCAAACAACAATGGTATAAAATTAATCAGGACTATATTTTAGTCGATTTGGAAAACCATCATATCTTGCGTATTGCAGGTTCATAAACACGCCTGAATGTGTAATTGAATTTTATCGAGAAGCCCAATCTAGAGTTTGGGCTTTTTTATGGACACTCATTCCCACGAAAAAGTAAACTGATATTCCTAACTTACTTGGACGCTTTAAAAAGCATCCAAAGATTATGATTTGATTACATTTATCAGTAAGACCTATCAAAACTGTCTAAAAACTGACTTGTTTCAAAATTGGATTTTTCTTGATTTTATAATCATGATTTATTATTAAGATATTGATTATTATAAATAATATTCACTTGTGTTGCGTATCACCACCATTCTTTTAGATGGGGTTGGATCTGTGAGGTATTTGACCTTATCTACTACAGCCCCAAAAATTTTTTGTTATGCTCAATACTTAGATAAAAATAATATGTGAAATTAACAAATGATAAGTACAATTTGCCTGCATGAATTGCCAGCAGAACAATTAAAAAAAATGTCTCCAGAAAATATTGATCAAACTTTAAAGGATGAACAACCATATTTTCAGCATCACCCAAAAACAACAGATTCCCTTGCTATCAATGGATCTAAAACTAAACAGGATGGTCTCGTGAAAGCCAGTGCGACACCAAGAAAAATTGGTGGTCTATCGGTTGTACTTGTTGGCGAGAATGTGATTTATACAGAATTATTTACACCCTCAAATAATCAGCCCATACGAAATCTCAATTTACCCCATATTACTCAATATCTTAGAAAACCATAAAGCCCAAATAATATACCTGAGCTTTATGGATTCTTTACTTTCCACGGTAATCCCTTCAAAAGAATAGATAACCAAGCACATCTTGGTTTCTCATCTTGCAAAGCGGTACATCCATTCTGTTCCTTAAAATGTAGTCAAACATACTCAAGGACTAATTCGCACTCTGTTAATGTCTTGTTGCCAAGCGTGTA
>NZ_JAAZQW010000039.1:0-20448 GCF_012371415.1 Acinetobacter sp. A3 | reverse complement strand
TACCCCAACAAAACAAGGTGGCTTAACTAGAGCGGAATATCACTTATAAATACGCTTTTAGTTGTTCAAACAAGTGGAACCATCTCTGTTTTGGATCGGCGCTCAATCTGAATGTTCACTTCCACATGCTGTTTCTCGACGGTGTGTATGTCGAGCAATCCCACGGCTCAGCGCGTTTCCGCTGGGTCAAGGCGCCGACCAGCCCAGAGCTCACCCAGCTGACGCACACCATCGCCCACCGGGTGGGTCGCTATCTGGAACGGCAAGGCCTGCTGGAACGGGATGTCGAAAACAGCTATCTGGCCTCGGATGCGGTGGATGACGACCCGATGACACCCCTGCTGGGGCACTCGATCACTTACCGTATCGCTGTCGGTTCACAGGCGGGGCGAAAGGTGTTCACTTTGCAAACTCTGCCGACCAGTGGTGATCCGTTCGGTGACGGGATTGGCAAGGTAGCCGGGTCCAGCCTGCACGCCGGCGTGGCGGCCAGGGCCGATGAACGCAAGAAGCTCGAACGGCTGTGCCGGTACATCAGCCGCCCGGCGGTATCCGAGAAGCGGCTGTCGTTAACACGAGGCGGCAACGTGCGCTACCAGCTCAAGACGCCGTACCGGGACGGCACCACGCACGTCATTTTCGAACCATTGGATTTCATTGCAAGGCTGGCCGCCCTGGTACCGAAGCCCAGAGTCAACCTAACCCGCTTCCACGGGGTGTTCGCACCCAACAGTCGGCACCGGGCGTTGGTCACGCCGGCAAAACGGGGCAGGGGCAACAAGGTCAGGGTGGCTGATGAACCGGCAACACCAGCACAACGGCGAGCGTCGATGACATGGGCGCAACGGCTCAAGCGTGTTTTCAATATCGACATCGAGACCTGCAGCGGCTGCGGCGGCGCCATGAAAGTCATCGCCTGCATTGAAGACCCTATAGTGATCAAGCAGATCCTTGATCACCTGAAGCACAAAGCCGAAACCAGCGGGACCAGGGCGTTACCCGAAAGCCGGGCGCCACCGGCTGAGCTGCTCCTGGGTCTGTTTGACTGACGAGCCTGAAGGCCAACGATACCAATCAAAATGCTGCGTTCACAGCGCCGCGGCAGGGATCCGCCGTGCTGGTTGTCGGAAAAGGAGCCGCTAGTGGGAAAGAGGAGGGTAAATTTTCAGCGTTGCTGGCTCCCCGTCAGCCGGATTGGGTTGCATCGCAGGGGTGTCGAAAGAGTCAACTGCGGTCCAAAGCTGTTGGACTTGGGTGAAAAGGGCGTTTATTCTTCCTATACGTCGATCGATTGAATGAAGGACATATACAATCATTTCTCCGACATTTGGTTATGGAGCGAAAAGTTTCAATATCTTATCAAAACCAGGCAATCAATGCGATTAAGTTTTATTACGAACGTGTTTTGGGTGGACAACGGAAAACATATTTCATCGAAAGACCAAAAAAAGAAAAAACACTTCCTGTTGTGATGAGTGAAGAAGAAACCATTCGGGTACTACGCGCTATTGAAAACGTGAAACACAAGGCTATTCTGATGACTATTTATTCGGCAGGTTTGCGCATTTCTGAATGTATAAACCTGAAAATAAAAGACATTGACTCCAAGCGCATGCAAATTCGTATAGAACAGTCAAAAGGAAAAAGAGATCGTTATACCATTTTATCTGAGAAAACATTAATTATTTTAAGAACATACTTTATGGAATATAAACCAAAAGATTATTTATTTGAAGGTCAAAAAGGTGGCGCATACTCAAGCCGAAGTATTCAAAACATTTTTAAAGCAGCTGTTTTAAAAGCAAAGATTCAAAAGGAAGTTACTGTACATACCTTACGACATAGCTTTGCAACGCATTTGCTTGAGAATGGTACGAGTTTACGTTATATTCAATCGTTGTTAGGTCATTCAAGCAGTAAAACAACTGAGGTTTATACACATATTACCACCAAGGGAATGGAACAATTAAAAAGTCCGATGGATTTGTTAGATATATAGAAAGGATTTGTATATTTGAGCAAAACTTAACAAAAAGCACTATGAATATAAATCCTTTTGAGAGAGTAGAAACGAACGGTAAACGGTTGAAAACGGATTTGTCACTGATAATGAAAGGTTTAGCAAAATAAGATATAGTGGATATATACGCCATTTGGCGTATAGCCACTTGTTATGTGCCATTTTTGAATGACAATGCGAATAGATACAGACAAACAAATGAATTTACTTAGTGATAAGAACGTTGCAATAATTGGTGGTGGACCCGTTGGACTGACTATGGCAAAATTATTACAGCAAAACGGCATAGACGTTTCAGTTTACGAAAGAGACAACGACCGAGAGGCAAGAATTTTTGGTGGAACCCTTGACCTACACAAAGGTTCAGGTCAGGAAGCAATGAAAAAAGCGGGATTGTTACAAACTTATTATGACTTAGCCTTACCAATGGGTGTAAATATTGCTGATGAAAAAGGCAATATTTTATCCACAAAAAATGTAAAGCCCGAAAATCGATTTGACAATCCTGAAATAAACAGAAATGACTTAAGGGCTATCTTGTTGAATAGTTTAGAAAACGACACGGTTATTTGGGATAGAAAACTTGTTATGCTTGAACCTGGTAAGAAGAAGTGGACACTAACTTTTGAGAATAAACCGAGTGAAACAGCAGATTTGGTTATTCTTGCCAATGGTGGAATGTCGAAAATAAGGAGCTTTGTTACCGACACGCAAGTTGAAGAAACCGGTACTTTCAACATCCAAGCTGATATTCTTCAACCGGAAATAAACTGTCCCGGATTTTTTCAGCTATGCAACGGCAACCGATTAATGGCGGGACATCAGGGCATTTTATTGTTTGCCAATCCCAATAATAATGGTGCATTGTATTTAGGAATTAGTTTTAAAACGCCCGATGAATGGAAAAATAAAATTCCCTTAGATTTTCAGGACAGAAACAGCGTTGCCGATTTTTTATTGAAAAGATTTTCCAAATGGAGTGAAGTTTACAAACAATTAATACGTTCGGTATCAACATTTCAATGCTTGCCCACAAGGAAATTTCCTTTGAACAATGATTGGAAAAGTAACCGTCCATTACCCATAACAATGATTGGCGATGCTGCTCATTTGATGTCGCCTTTTGCAGGACAGGGTGTAAATACGGGATTATTGGATGCTTTGATATTGTCTGAAAACCTTACAAACGGAGAATTTACAAGTATTGAAAATGCCATCGAAAACTACGAACAACAAATGTTTGTTTATGCAAAAGATACGCAGGACGAATCGACAGAAAACGAAACCGAAATGTTTAGTCCCAATTTTTCGTTTCAAAAATTATTGAATCTATAAACAGTAAGAAAAAACGGCTACTAACAAGCAGTTTTGCAATAGTGGGGCAGAAGTGCAAAATTGAACTTGTGTGCTTCTATCAACTTTTGTACATTAGCTGCCAGTTTAAGATGGGTGCATTTGAGTATGCCCAAAGGAGCCCGCAAGTATGCGCAGGACGAAGCCAGTAGCCGCGCCGATGGTGGCGCGGGTCTATCTGCGCGTCAGCACCGACGCGCAGGACTTGGAACGCCAAGAGGCGATCACTACGGCCGCGAAGGCCGCCGGCTACTACGTCGCCGGCATCTACCGTGAGAAGGCATCCGGCGCACGCGCCGACCGGCCTGAGCTGCTGCGCATGATCGGCGACCTACAGCCCGGCGAGGTGGTCATTGCCGAGAAGATCGACCGCATCAGCCGCCTACCTTTGCCCGAGGCCGAGCGCCTGGTGGCCTCGATACAGGCCAAAGGCGCACGCCTGGCCGTCCCTGGCGTGGTCGATCTATCCGACCTGGCGGCCGAGGCCCAGGGCGTCGCCAAGATCGTGCTGGAAGCCGTGCAGATCATGCTTTTTCGCCTGGCCTTGCAGATGGCCCGCGACGACTACGAGGACAGGCGCGAACGCCAGCGCCAAGGCATTGAGTTGGCCCGCCAGGCCGGGCGGTACAAGGGCCGCCGTGCTGATCCGAAGCGCCGCGCCCAAGTTGTCGCGCTGCGCAAGTCCGGCTACAGCATCAACAAGACCGCCGAGCTGGCCGGGTACAGTGCGGCCCAGGTGAAACGGATATGGGCCGAGGTCAGCCAGGCCGAAGCGAAGCAGCACGGCGCGTTCGTGGAGGACGCATTGACGGAAGCCGATGCCCTGGCCGCTGTCGGCCAGGATGAGCGCCAGGAGGAAAGGGCATGAAGAAGCCGAACCAAGACGACGAGCCGTTTTTCATCACCGAGGAGATTGCGGCCGAAATGATCGCCGGCGGCTATGAGTTCGAGCTGCCGCCCATTCCTTGCACCATCCGCCTACGCGACGTGCTGGAGCGCATGACCGATGCTGAGCTAGCATTGCAGCCGGGCGAGATCGCCGACCAGGAGCGTGAACGCTGCCGGCGCAAGCCGTGTTCAACCTCATGATCTGGTCATGGTATTTTTCATGGCACTGAGCCTGATAGTTCTTGCAAATTGTTGTCACTAAAGGGTTTTGTGTGCTTGTTTACAATCGAGTGGGAGTGACGGGCACTGGCTGGCAATGTCTAGCAACGGCAGGCATTTCGGCTGAGGGTAAAAGAACTTTCCGCTAAGCGATAGACTGTATGTAAACACAGTATTGCAAGGACGCGGAACATGCCTCATGTGGCGGCCAGGACGGCCAGCCGGGATCGGGATACTGGTCGTTACCAGAGCCACCGACCCGAGCAAACCCTTCTCTATCAGATCGTTGACGAGTATTACCCGGCATTCGCTGCGCTTATGGCAGAGCAGGGAAAGGAATTGCCGGGCTATGTGCAACGGGAATTTGAAGAATTTCTCCAATGCGGGCGGCTGGAGCATGGCTTTCTACGGGTTCGCTGCGAGTCTTGCCACGCCGAGCACCTGGTCGCTTTCAGCTGTAAGCGTCGCGGTTTCTGCCCGAGCTGTGGGGCGCGGCGGATGGCCGAAAGTGCCGCCTTGCTGGTTGATGAAGTACTGCCTGAACAACCCATGCGTCAGTGGGTGTTGAGCTTCCCGTTTCAGCTGCGTTTCCTGTTTGCCAGCCGGCCCGAGATCATGGGGTGGGTGCTGGGCATCGTTTACCGCGTCATTGCCACGCACCTGGTCAAGAAAGCGGGCCATACCCACCAAGTGGCCAAGACGGGCGCGGTCACCCTGATCCAGCGTTTTGGATCGGCGCTCAATCTGAATGTTCACTTCCACATGCTGTTTCTCGACGGTGTGTATGTCGAGCAATCCCACGGCTCAGCGCGTTTCCGCTGGGTCAAGGCGCCGACCAGCCCAGAGCTCACCCAGCTGACGCACACCATCGCCCACCGGGTGGGTCGCTATCTGGAACGGCAAGGCCTGCTGGAACGGGATGTCGAAAACAGCTATCTGGCCTCGGATGCGGTGGATGACGACCCGATGACACCCCTGCTGGGGCACTCGATCACTTACCGTATCGCTGTCGGTTCACAGGCGGGGCGAAAGGTGTTCACTTTGCAAACTCTGCCGACCAGTGGTGATCCGTTCGGTGACGGGATTGGCAAGGTAGCCGGGTCCAGCCTGCACGCCGGCGTGGCGGCCAGGGCCGATGAACGCAAGAAGCTCGAACGGCTGTGCCGGTACATCAGCCGCCCGGCGGTATCCGAGAAGCGGCTGTCGTTAACACGAGGCGGCAACGTGCGCTACCAGCTCAAGACGCCGTACCGGGACGGCACCACGCACGTCATTTTCGAACCATTGGATTTCATTGCAAGGCTGGCCGCCCTGGTACCGAAGCCCAGAGTCAACCTAACCCGCTTCCACGGGGTGTTCGCACCCAACAGTCGGCACCGGGCGTTGGTCACGCCGGCAAAACGGGGCAGGGGCAACAAGGTCAGGGTGGCTGATGAACCGGCAACACCAGCACAACGGCGAGCGTCGATGACATGGGCGCAACGGCTCAAGCGTGTTTTCAATATCGACATCGAGACCTGCAGCGGCTGCGGCGGCGCCATGAAAGTCATCGCCTGCATTGAAGACCCTATAGTGATCAAGCAGATCCTTGATCACCTGAAGCACAAAGCCGAAACCAGCGGGACCAGGGCGTTACCCGAAAGCCGGGCGCCACCGGCTGAGCTGCTCCTGGGTCTGTTTGACTGACGAGCCTGAAGGCCAACGATACCAATCAAAATGCTGCGTTCACAGCGCCGCGGCAGGGATCCGCCGTGCTGGTTGTCGGAAAAGGAGCCGCTAGTGGGAAAGAGGAGGGTAAATTTTCAGCGTTGCTGGCTCCCCGTCAGCCGGATTGGGTTGCATCGCAGGGGTGTCGAAAGAGTCAACTGCGGTCCAAAGCTGTTGGACTTGGGTGAAAAGGGCGTTTATTCTTCCTATACGTTGTCGGCAGCGGGCCAAAAAGGAATACGTCCATGCCCATCGAGGTGAAACCGGCTGTGAGCGCGGGTTCAAGCATATAGCCCGACAGGCGCGTATCCTTGCCGATCACGACACGATGGCGGTGGTCACCGCGACGAAAGACACGGCCAGCCGCCATGCCGACGCGCAAGGCGGTTTCCGCCGTCATCGCGCCTTCGTTGGCTTTGCCACGAATACCGTCTGTGCCGAAATATTTGCGCACCATAAGGTCGATTATCCTGTCGTCGGGTCGCCCTCAAAGGGGACATGCCTGCTGAACCGCGAATATAGAGAAATATCCCGAATGTGCAGTTAACGAATTCTTGCGGTTTCTTTCAGCGCCGCCAATACCGCCAGCCCGTCGCGCAAGGGGCGCGGCTCGTGTGTGCGGATGAAGTCAGCTCCACCTGCGGCGGCGGCAAGCTCTGCAGCGAGTGTCGCGGCCCCGACATCCCCCGGACCACGGCCTGTGAGCGCGCGCAGAAAGGATTTGCGCGAAACAGACAGAAGCACCGGCAAATCGAAGCGCAGCCGCAATTCATCGAACCGCGCCAGCACCGAGAGCGAGGTTTCGGGAGCAGCCCCCAGAAAAAACCCCATGCCGGGATCAAGGACAAGGCGGTTGCGTTTGATACCGGCACCCGTCAGCGCCGCGATGCGCGCGTCAAAGAACGCCGCAATGTGATCCATGATGTCGCCAGCGGGTGCCTCGCGCCGATCTGCCTGCCCGTCTTGCACCGAATGCATAACGACGAGTTTGGCAGATGATTTCGCCAATTGCGGATAGAACGCAGCGTCTGGAAAACCGCGAATATCATTGAGATAGGCCACACCACGCGACAAGGCATAGGCTTGCGTCGCGGGTTGATAACTGTCGAGCGAGACGGGAATGCCATCTGCCTTGAGCGCGTCCAGCACCGGCGCGATACGCGCGATTTCTGTGTCGGACGAAACAGGCGCGGCGTCGGGATTGCTGGATGCCGGACCGAGGTCGATCACATCTGCCCCCTCGGCCATCAGCTTACGCGCCTGCGCAATGGCTGCGTCTGGCGCCAGATACCGGCCTCCATCGGAGAAACTGTCCGAGGTTATGTTGACGATGCCGAAAATGATGAGCGATTTATTCATGGGGGCTTCTATAATAATAATAATCGAGCATGAGTCTCATACGGATGCTCGGGTCGAAAGGGAATCCCCAGGCGAGTAACCTGTTTGCGGTGATCCATTAGCTGCAGGAGCAGAATAGCATACATCTGGAAGCAAAGCCAGGAAAGCGGCCTATGGAGCTGTGCGGCAGCGCTCAGTAGGCAATTTTTCAAAATATTGTTAAGCCTTTTCTGAGCATGGTATTTTTCATGGTATTACCAATTAGCAGGAAAATAAGCCATTGAATATAAAAGATAAAAATGTCTTGTTTACAATATTGTGGGTAATATTAACCAAAGTGTTGAATCCTTGGTGAAGACTAGCCACTTATTGGCTCCTTTTCCTGAAGCCATGATCGATTCAGCATTCTTTGATCGCTTTCATGCCTATATCCCGGGTTGGGAAATTCCGAAAATGCGCCCGGAATTCTTTACCAACCGTTATGGCTTGATCGTTGATTATCTGGCTGAGTTCTTCCGGGAAATGCGTAAGCGTAGTTTTGCGGATGCCATTGAGAAGTACTTTAAGCTAGGGAATAACCTGAATCAGCGTGATGTGATTGCCGTTCGCAAGACGGTTTCTGGATTGATGAAGCTGCTCTACCCACATGGTCAATTTAACAAAGAAGATGTACGGCAATGCCTGGAATATGCGCTGCAGGTGCGCCGTCGGGTCAAAGAACAGCTGAAAAAAATTGGGGGGATGGAATTCTATGATGTGCATTTTAGCTATATCGACAATGACACCCTAGAAGAGCATTTTGTTTCGGTAAAAGAGCAGGGTGGAGGTGGACTTATTCCCGAAGGTCCTGCTAAACCAGGCTTCCTGTATACCATTGGCCTCAGTAATAAGGGCATGCCAGGCTTATACCGCTTAGAACTTCAAGTCACTAAAGGTTCAGGAAAATTGGCGACATCTGGCTTATGGAATTCAAGTAGTGCCAAAGAACAGGTCAAGATTGCTTTTGATTACTTCAAGGCCAATGCATCCCGGATCTCGGGGGGCAGTAAGGTGCTGGAACATGATTTCCACTTACATGTGGTGGAATTACAGAATACCGGCCCGCTCAGCCATCTTGCTCTGCCAAGTTTAGTGGCTTTCGCTTCTGGCCTCTTAGGACGATCGGTACAAAGTCAGATGGTGGTACTGGGTGATATGAGCTTGGGTGGTTCAGTGACACCGGTGGAAAGTATTGCCGAATGTCTGCAAGTTGCTTTTGATGCGGGTGCCAAGAAGGTTGCTTTACCAATGAGTAGTGCGGCAGATATCCCAACGATTCCTGTGGAACTGTTTACCAAGTTCCAGACCAGCTTTTATGCAGATCCGGTGGATGCGGTGTTTAAAGGGTTAGGGGTGGATTAATTTCATATCTGTCTGGAAGAGTTACAGTAGATTGTTTTAAATTCAGTTTCTCAAGTTAAACACCATGTTGTAAAAGCATAATACTGCCTCTTTTAAAGAGCTAGTATTTTAGGGGGGATTACCCTTCATTTTTTTTGATCAGATATCTGTTGTACTTTGACAGGATTTTGTTGATCTAAATATTTTTGATACCAAACACGCAATGTTTCAGGAGTACAACCGATTTTAGGATCAATAGCTGTGATTGCTGCCCAAGTAGAAGGATAATCTTTTTCAGATTCAATCAATAATTGAACCGCTCTTTCTCTGATTTCAGGGGGCAATTTTACTTTGCCATTTGTAAGGTAAAAGGGGTCAATTTTAGAATGCCGTTGACAATGTATCGCCTTTTGAGTTTGAAGCAATGTACAATGATAAGATTAACCCGTTAGGTCAGGTGGCCTAACTTAAATAAAAAGTCTCCGACAAACCCGGTACGGTTCACTATCTATTGTTATTCTTACCTGAAATTGATGTGAGCTTATAGAGACAAGGTAAATTTGCAAAAGTGCCGGCTATTCAGTGTTCATTGAATGTTTAATTTAATTTATTAAGCTTGACCTTGGAGTGGCTCTAAGCCTTATACTTGGTACAAATTTTTCGATTGTTATGATGATGCGTTCTACTACATGGATTACAGTCTTGGTTGGATTGTTCATGTTCCAAAGCTTTTGGAATGTGGCGGCGGCCTTTTGTGTCCATGAACAACAGCCTCAATCACAGCAGAGTTATCATTTTGGTCATCACCAAAATACCTTGTGTGCCAGCGATAGTCGTCAACACGATCATAATGGACAGTCAGAAAACATAAAAACATTCAGTAGCGATTTAGAAATCGGTGAAGATCATCAAGATCATCTACCATCGATGACGCATTTGATTGTACAAAATGAAAAAGTAGATGTGTTTCATCCAAGCTCTGAAGTTAAAGTGAATCCACAATTTCATTGGAAAAACAGCTATCAGGCTCCTGACCTGTTTCAACAAAGCCCACCTCCCGAATTTTCCCCGCTCATGGTGGGGTAGCCTAAAACATTCCCACCACTTTTATTATTTAAATAAGTGGGAAAAATCATGTCTTCACAATCAATTATACTCTTGCGTCATAGCTTGGTTGCTTGTATATGTGCAGCGGCTATGCAATATAGCTATGCTGAAAACGTTACCAGCTTTGAATCCGCTTTAGCAAAAGTACAAAGTTACCAGACTCAAGACAAGCTGTGGCAACAAGTTCAGCAAATATCTGAATTGAATATTCAGCAAAGTCGGTTATGGCAGAATCCAAGTATAAGTTTAGAACAGTCTGGCTTTGGCTCAGGTCAAGAACAGGAATTCAATGTTGGCGTTAGTCAACCTCTAGATCTATTTGGTCAGCGTAAGCTGAACCGGGTGATTGCCAATACCTCGAATCAACAAATCCAATTGCAACAGCAATTATGGAAGGCACAAAGCCAACTGATTGTTAAATTTGCATGGTCGCAATTTGCACTTGCTGAGGTTGAGCAGTCTGCTTATTCAGTACAGTTAAAAACAAGTAAAGCCAATCTGGACAGTGCCCAGAAACGCTATCAGGCAGGCAGTATTGCCCTGGTTGATTTTGAGCGTACCCAAATTGAAGCGCTAGAAATCCAACGACTTTATCAGCAAGCGATGCTGAATAAACAAGCTGCCGGTCGTCAGCTGTCTAATTTGTGGGGGGGAGAAACATCTTCACATCTTCAATTGAATAAAACCGCTATCCCTTGGCCAGAGCAAAGTCTCCAAACTGTGCAACGGTATATTGCTGAAGGGTGGCTAGAAAAATTCTATGCCTTGAACATTCAGCAATCGGATCATCAAATTGAAAATTTAAGAATTCAGGCACGTCCCAATCCGACTTTAAATGTAGGCATGAAACGTAGCAAAACCCCTAATGAAAGCAACGATACGACTTTGGCAATCGGCGTGGCTATTCCACTGAATATTTTCAACCGCCAGCAATATGCGATCCCGATGGTCCAGCAACAGCAAATATTGCTGAACCAACAGCAGCAGCGTGAGCTGAAGCAACAAATACTCAATATTGCCAACAGCGTGCATCAGCTCAAAGGTTTACGTAGCCAGTTCGATGCCACAACAGCACAAGTTACTTTGGCGACCAAAGTTCAGAGCCGTACTTTACAAGGGTTTCAGGCAGGGAAACTGTCCATTACCGACGTTCAGCAAGCAACCACCCAACTGCAGAATCTTCGATTGGGTCAATTACAAATTCTACGTCAAGCTTGGCAAACTGCCCTCGCAGCTGAGGCACTCAGTATTGGCACAAGTTATGAAGAAATTAGCCGTTCGGATGCCTATACACAACTGAATAAAAAGGCAGTCGAAGCATCGCAAAATTTAATCAATGGGGGAGCACGATAAAATGAACGCCAAGCAAAACGGAAAAATATCCCAGTCTCTCATGATTGCAATTTTGATTCTGATTACGGTCTTGGTCAGTCTGGTTATTTGGTTAAGTTCAAAAAAAACTGAATCTGAGGGGCATGGTCATGATGAGGGAAATGCCGAACATTCTGATGAAGATAGTTCTGAAGAAGGACATGCTGAAGAAGGCGAAATACAACTGACCAGCCAACAAATGGTTGAACAAGGTTTAAAAGTTGCTGTTGCATCCACAGGATTGGTTGAAAAGCTGACAACCCTGCCAGGTAAATTGGTGGTGAATACCGATCAACAAGCGCATATATCGCCTAATTTTAGTGGTCATGTCGAGCAGGTCAATGTGGCTTTAGGACAGAGCGTGCAAAAAGGACAAACGCTGGCTGTACTAATCGTGCCTGAACTGATCGACCAACAGGCAAATCTGCGTATGGCACAGGTGAATCTGGATTTGGCCCGTAAAGATTACCAGCGCGAACAGCAACTCTGGTCACAGGGGATTTCTGCCAAACAGGATTACCAGCGTGCCGAAAATGCCTACCGTCAAGCGCAGATTACTGTCCAGTCCTCACAAGCACGTTTAAATGCATTAGGTGCAAGTGGCAATAACAATGGGCGTTTTCTGATTAAAGCACCGATCTCTGGGGTGATCAGTCAAAAAGATATTGTGGTCGGTGAAAATGTGCAACTGGCTAATCAGCTCTTTGTCATTGAACAGCTGAAAGATTTATGGCTTGAGTTTAATTTGCCGAATCAATTCTCAGGTCAACTGCAAGCCGGGCAAAAAATTGACTTTAAAGTGAATGATTCAGATCAAATCTATAAAGCTACTGTACAAAGCTTAACCTCTCAGGCAGATGTACAAACAGGGCGTCTGGTGGTGCGCGCAAAACTCGATGCGCAAGCTACTGAGTTGCGTTCTAATGTGTTAGTGAGAGTGTTGATTCCGGAAGCTACAGCAAAATCAGCCCTTCGGATTCAAAAGTCTGCGCTGCAAAGTATTGAAGGTGAAGACAGTATTTTCATCGTAGATTCAGAACAAAAAGGTCAAGTCCACTTAAAAGCACAGAAAGTGCAATTGGGGCAGGCTTCAAGTGATGGACAATGGCTTGAAGTGATTTCTGGGCTGACTGAAGGGCAGAAGTATATCGCTCAAGGCAGTTTCTTGTTGAAATCTGAATTAGAAAAAGACGAGGCAGGCCATGAACATTAATTCTGATCTGCCAAAACCAGAAGGTTTATTCGAACGAATCATTCAGTTTTCCATACAAAATGCGATTTGGGTGTTGCTCTTTGTCTGTACCTGGATTGCGGTCGGGGTGTATAGCTATCAGAAACTCCCGATTGATGCTGTACCCGATATTACCAATACCCAAGTCCAGATTAATACTCAAGCCAAGGGTTTTACTGCGCTTGAAGTCGAACAGCGGATTACCTATCCCATTGAAAATGCCATGGCTGGCATTCCGGATCTGGAGCTTACCCGTTCCATATCCCGTTATGGACTCTCTCAAGTCACCATTGTCTTTAAAGATGGGACTGATATTTATTGGGCCCGTCAGCAGATTAACCAACGGATACAGGAGGCGCAATCTGAGTTGCCTGCACAAATCGCACCGACGATGTCCCCCGTTTCTACGGGTCTCGGTGAGATTTATCAATGGGTACTGAAGGCAGATCCGAATGCGAAAAAGCCGGATGGAACTGCATACACGCCGATGGATTTGCGTGAGATTCAGGACTGGATTGTGCGTCCTCAACTGCAACGTGTTAAGGGAGTTGCAGAGGTCAACAGTATTGGTGGTTTTGAAAAAACCTATGTGGTCTCTCCCGATTTAAACCGGATGCAGCAACTGAATATCTCATTAGAACAACTGCAACAGGCTTTAGCGCAAAATAATGAGAACCGAGGTGCAGGTTATATTGAAGACAATGGTCAGCAATTGACGGTACGTGTACCGGGTACATTCAATGGGCTTTCTGATATTGAGAACACCATGCTGGGTAGCCCAAATGGCAGCCCAATTCGGGTTGGTGATATTGCGCAAGTCTCTATTGGGCATGATTTAAGAACCGGTGGGGCAACCTATAACGGCAAAGAAACCGTTTTAGGGATTGCCATGATGGCGATGGGTGGAAATAGCCGGACTGTTTCTAAAGCTGTGGATGCCAAGCTTCAAGATATTCAGAATAGTTTGCCTAAAGGGGTAGTGATTGAAACGGTGTACGACCGTACTACCTTGGTTGAGAAGGCGATTAAAACCGTTCAGAAAAACTTGGTAGAGGGAGCAATCCTGGTCATCATCATTCTGTTCCTGTTTTTAGGGAATATCCGTGCTGCCTTGATTACTGCCTGTGTCATTCCACTCTCTATGCTGTTTACCTTAACCGGGATGGCACAGAAAAATATCAGTGCCAATCTGATGAGTTTAGGTGCACTCGATTTCGGCATCATTGTCGATGGTGCTGTGGTGATTGTCGAAAACTGTATCCGGCGTTTAGCCCATACACAGCAACTGTTAAAACGACCTCTCACACAAAGTGAACGCTTTAAGGAAGTTTTTCTGGCTGCCCGCCAAGCACGTCGTCCTCTTATTTTTGGTCAGCTTATTATTTTGGTGGTGTATTTGCCGATTTTTGCTTTAAGTGGTGTAGAAGCAAAACTATTTCATCCGATGGCTTTAACCGTTGTTCTCGCACTGGTGGCAGCTATTATTTTATCGATCACCTTTGTGCCCGCTGCAGTTGCTTTATGGGTTAAAGGGGAGATCAAAGAAACGGAAAGCCGTTGGATGATCTGGCTCAAAACCCGATATCAACAGATATTGGATGGAGCCTATCATTACAAAGCGGTGGTTTTAACTTTTGCCATTTGTCTCCTGGTCATTACGGGTCTGCTCAGCACGAAGATTGGCAGTGAGTTTGCACCCCAGCTGAGTGAAGGTGATTTTGCGGTACAGCAATTACGTTCTCCAAGCACAGGCTTGGAAGAGTCTTTACGTATTCAGGAAAATACCGAAAAGCTTTTACTGAAAAACTTTCCCGAAATTAAAGCTATATTTGCCCGTACCGGGACTGCTGAAGTGGCGACAGATGTGATGCCACCGAATATTTCCGATGGTTATATCATGCTGAAACCACGTGAGGAATGGCCAGATTCAAAAGAAAGCCTAGATGCACTTCGAACCCGAATGGAAGCTTATCTTGCGACAATTCCCGGCAATAACAGTGAGTTTTCTCAGCCTATTGAGCTACGTTTTAATGAACTGATTTCAGGTATACGCAGTGATGTGGGGGTGAAGGTTTTTGGTGATGACATGCAGGTTTTGAATACTGAGGCTGCAAAAATCGCGAAAATCATTCAGCAAGTCGCAGGTAGCAGTGCGGTGAAAGTTGAACAAACTTCGGGTCTGCCTTTACTCAATGTAGAGATTGATAAAGCTTTAGCTGCCCAGTATGGCTTGAGTGTGAAATCTATTCAGGATGTGGTGGCTGCAAGTATTGGTGGACAAAGCGTGGGAGAGATTTTAGAAGGCGATCGTCGTTTTGATTTTGTTATCCGTCTTGGAGAGCAAGACCGTAGTGTCGCATCTGTTTCCCAGTTACCTATTCAGCTTCCAAATGGTGGCAGTATTTTATTGTCGGATGTCGCGCAAGTCTCGACCATTGAAGGAATCAACCAAGTCAGTCGAGAAAATGGTAAACGCCGAGTTGTGGTTACAACGAATGTTGAAGGGCGTGATTTAGGGTCTTTTGTTTCTGATGTACAGACACAGCTCAAAGCATACACTTTGCCAAGTGGTTATTGGATAGAATATGGAGGTCAGTTTGAAAATTTGGCTTCAGCCAAAGCACGGATGCAAATCGTGATTCCACTGGCTTTAATCACTATCTTTATTTTACTGATGGCGGTCTTTCACAATGTCAAAGAAAGTCTATTGGTCTTTACCGGGGTACCCTTTGCCTTGACCGGTGGTGTGCTGTTCCTTTGGCTAAGGGATATTCCATTATCGATGTCAGCTGGAATTGGCTTTATTGCCTTATCTGGTGTTGCAGTCCTCAATGGACTGGTAATGCTGACCTTTATTAAGGAATTAAGGGACAAATATCCAGTGCATAAAGCCGTGTGGCAAGGGGCTATTTTGCGCTTAAGACCAGTGTTGATGACAGCTTGTGTGGCTTCACTGGGTTTTGTACCAATGGCGCTGGCAACCGGAACAGGGGCTGAGGTTCAACGGCCACTGGCAACCGTAGTGATTGGCGGGATTATCTCTTCAACATTACTAACTTTGGTGCTGTTACCCGTGCTTTATCGTTGGATAAATGAAAAGAAAGTTTCTTAATCCAATAGATTAGTCGATTTACAGCAGAGATATTGGCTGTTATCCAATATCTCTGCTCATCATAAATAGAATAAGGAAAATATTTTATGTCAGAACATCATGATCATGGCCATGCGGTTGTTACTGAAGAAAATAGTAAGAAGTTAATGGTTGCCTTAGGTTTAACGACTACTTTTTTAATAGTAGAAGTTGTCGCTGCTTTTATTACCCAAAGTTTGGCTTTGTTATCTGATGCAGCTCATATGTTTACTGATGTAGCCGCTTTAGCTATTGCTCTTGCCGCTATCAAAATTGGTAAAAAAGCCGCAGATGATAAAAGAACTTTTGGCTATCAGCGATTTGAAATTTTAGCGGCTCTGTTTAATGCGGTGATGCTTTTTGTGGTAGCAATATATATTGTATATGAAGCTTATCAACGTTTTACGAACCCTGCTGAAATTCAAAGTGTTGGAATGATGATTGTCGCGGTCATTGGTTTGGTCATAAATTTGATTTCAATGAAAATCCTTTCTGCTAGTGCTGAAGGAAGTCTAAATATAAAAGGTGCATATTTAGAAGTTCTTAGTGATGCTCTAGGATCGATAGGCGTGATTATCGGAGGAATAGTTATTTATTTTACCCAGTGGATGTGGGTTGATACCGTAATCGCTGTGTTAATTGGCTTCTGGGTCTTACCTCGAACTTGGATTTTATTAAAACAAAGTATTCATATTCTGCTTGAAGGAGTTCCTGATGAGATTGATATTGAGTCGTTAAGAAATGATTTATTGAAGCTAGAGGGCGTTGAAGGGATTCATCAGTTGAAAGTCTGGGCTATATCCTCAAGAAATATTCATTTAACTGCTCATTTGGTTGCTCCGAATAGCAATACAGATCAACTCTATCAAAAGGCCTTAGAAGTTCTAAAACATAATCATAATATTACTGAAATTACGTTACAAATAGAAAATACGAAATGTAATACATTGAACCAACATAAACACTAATTTGGACTTTAGTCTTCATATAGATGTTTTGTGTAACTTTAAAGTATACCCTAAAGTTACAATCTGAAAGTTCATGAAATTATGTATCATTTAAATGATTTTTAATCATAAGTAACATGTAACTTTAGTGTTAAAGAATTATAATTTACGAAATTGTTCATTTTTATCCAATTGGGGCGTGAAAAAGTGAAAGGCCAAAAAGTAGGGTATGTCCGGGTAAGTTCTGTCGAGCAAAACACTGGACGTCAACTTGAAGGAATTGAGGTCGACCGGATTTTTGTTGACCGTGCTTCAGGTAAAAATACTGACCGACCTAAATTTCAGGAAATGTTGAACTATGTCCGGGAAGGGGACAGGGTGATTGTACATTCAATGGATCGTTTTGCGCGAAGCCTAAAAGATTTGGTCACTGAAGTAGATAAACTGGTCAAACGAGGGATCGCCATCCAGTTTGTAAAAGAAAATATTACTTTTACAGCCGAATCCACCCCGATGGATAATTTGATGCTTCAAATGATGGGTGCTTTTGCACAGTTCGAACGTGAGATCATTTTAGAGCGGCAAAAGGAAGGAATAAAACTCGCCTCTGCTCAGGGGAAGTACAAAGGTCGGGTGCATAAACTAAAGCCTGACCAAGCTGAAGCTTTACGACAAGCATGGAAGGAGGGGACGTATCCATCGAAAATGGCATTAGGGAAAGCTTTTGGGATTAGTCGTCAGGCGGTATACCGATATTTACAAGTTAGTGAATAGCTTATTGGGATTAGCAACTAAATTTAGTTTAACTTATAAAAATCATGAAACACTGTTCGAATTTTAAGCGTGGAACGTGAAAAATCACAAAAAAAGCTCACCTTGGGGAAGGTGGGCTATCAACTAGAAACTACAGCATTGATTTCTAAGTGGAATTATAACACATTACGTATAAGGTGTATTATGTTAATTTTAGAAATTCTAAAAAAGGGATAGTTTTTAACTATCCCTTTATCTTGTAAAAATTATCTTAGTAATAATACTGGTTTTGTAGAACTTGATAACAATTTGGTCGTCGTACTACCAATAAAAAACTGGCGTATCTTTGAATGACCATATGCACCAATCACAATCATATCAATAACGTTTTTTTCTTGATAATCCAATATAGATTTCTCAACATCACCTTCAAGCACACTATCAATGACATCAAAACCATTATTTGCAAGTAGCTCTTTTGCCCAAGTGACTTGTGATGTCATATCACTATTTGGCTTACCAACATATACCACATGAGCTGTCAGGGTTTTT
Organism: Acinetobacter sp. A3; assembly: GCF_012371415.1. Lineage (NCBI taxonomy): Bacteria > Pseudomonadati > Pseudomonadota > Gammaproteobacteria > Moraxellales > Moraxellaceae > Acinetobacter > Acinetobacter sp. A3. The sequence goes on along the minus strand of NZ_JAAZQW010000039.1, from coordinate 2,452 downwards.
AATAAAGGGCTATTTGCAATTTTGTCTACACAAATACGTGCAGTAGGACTTCCATCAAAAGCAATTAAAAATGACTGAGGTGGACTAAACGGTGAGGATGTGATTAACACGGGTTTATGAAGAGCACGAACAACATTTTCAATATGGGTTCCAACTTTACTGGAATTGTGCTCGGTTTCAGTTCCATGCTTACCCATAACAAGAACTCGAATATCCTCTTCCATTCCCATGATTGTTTCTAAAAGACTGCCATGGCGTTGAAAGCTTTGAGCATCAATAGAGAACTTCTCCAATAGATAGTTTTTTGCTTCCCGAAGAAGAATTTGGCCATGCTCTAGCTCAATTTTCCCCTTACGTTCTTCCAGTTCAACCAACTCGTTTAGCAAGGTTTCTCGACTTCCTAGACCAATTGCACCACTTAAATCTTGTGGTGCTTTCGCTTTTGGCTTATCAATGACATGCAATAACTGAAGAGGTGAATTCAATTTATCGCTAAACCAAGCTGCATAATCACAAACGGTATTTGTTGCTAATGATCCATCAATACATGCAATAATTTTTGACATAATTCATCCCTCTTAGTGGCTATTTAAGCGATCTAAAGCATCTGGCTTATCATGGATACCAAACTTATCGACTAACGTTTTACTGGCTTCATTCATTCCAATCAGTTCGACTTCTGTTCCTTCACGTCTAAACTTAATGACCACTTTATCTACGGCAGCGACCGCAGACACATCCCAAAAGTGAGCCTGACTAACATCAATCACAACTTTTGAAAGTGCTTCTTTGAAATCAAATGCAGACGTAAATTTATCTGCCGAGCTGAAGAACACTTGACCCGTCACCGTATAAGTACGGGTACTTTCAGGTTCATTAAATTCGGACTGAATTGCCATGTAGCGTTCAATTTTGTTAGCAAAAAATAATGCAGAAAGAAGAACACCGACTAATACGCCATAAGCCAGGTTATGTGTGGCAACAACCACAACCACTGTCGCTATCATTACGATATTGCTAGAGAAGGGATATTGGCGAATATTGCGCAGTGAATCCCAGTTAAATGTTCCGATTGAAACCATGATCATTACGGCAACCAGTGCAGCCATTGGAATGACTTTGAGCCAGTCACTGATAAACACCACCATAATTAACAGGAAGACCCCCGCACTAAAGGTAGATAAACGGGTACGACCACCAGATTTCACATTAATAATTGATTGACCGATCATGGCACAGCCTGCCATTCCGCCTAAGAAGCCTGAAGCGACATTGGCAACGCCTTGTCCTTTACACTCACGGTTTTTATCACTGGTGGTATCTGTTAAATCGTCGACAATCGTTGCTGTCATCATAGATTCAAGCAAACCGACGGCTGCTAATCCCAGTGAATAAGGCAAAATAATAGCTAAAGTTTCAAGATTTAAAGGAATATCAGGAAGCAAGAAAATTGGAAGAGTATCTGGTAATTGCCCCATATCACCTACGGTTCTTACATCTAAACCAATGAACAAGGCAAAGAGCGTGAGGAGTACAATACAGATGAGGGGAGAGGGTAAAAGCTTGCCTATTACTGGGATATAGGGGAATAGATAAATAATGGCTAAACCACCAATTGTCATCGCATAGACATGCCATGTCACATTGGTGAGTTCAGGCAATTGGGCCATAAAAATTAGAATAGCCAAGGCATTCACAAAGCCAATCACAACCGACTTTGACACAAAGCGCATCAATGCACCTAATTTTAGATAGCCTGCTAGGATTTGAATAAATCCTGTCAAAATTGTGGCTGCTAATAAGTATTGCAGACCATGCTCTTTAACCAGTGTGACCATTAATAAAGCCATAGCACCAGTTGCAGCAGAAATCATCCCTGGACGACCGCCTACGAAAGAAATCACCACGGCAATACAGAATGAAGCATATAACCCTACCTTAGGGTCGACACCTGCAATAATTGAAAAGGCAATTGCTTCAGGAATTAGAGCCAAAGCAACAACAATACCCGCAAGAACATCCCCGCGAATATTGGAGAACCATTGTTCTCGAATAGTGGATAACATGAAAATAGCCTATTTTTTTAAATTTTAGGAAAGGCTAGTGATGTGATATATGACACACAAGCTACTACACCACATCACTAGACAGTGATGAGTTATTTACTGTTTTAAGAGATAAATAAACTTATGGTGGCGTAAGTGTCATATTAAGAAAGATATCTATTTTGGAGGGTTTCGGGGGCAATGATAGCAGTTAGGCCCTTTTCTATCCACCCTAACCGCAGTACTGAAGTAAAAGTAAGAATGATCATAGATAATTTTAGAATTGATTTATGTCCATTTAACATAATGGCTGTTATACGAAACAGAGAGTGTAACTCCAAAATAGAAATGTCCGGTTTCTCCAAAGTAAAAATGTCCGCTTTTAGAATATGCACTTTTGCAATTTC
>NZ_JAAZQW010000038.1:0-20583 GCF_012371415.1 Acinetobacter sp. A3 | reverse complement strand
TCTCTTGAATTAAATAATTTTGCTGATTAATTTAAGATCAAATAAATTGTACGTTTTTTGATTTATGACGGAAGTCTACTCTTTTACTTTAGATGCTACACCAGTTGAGCAATATGCAAACCTTCAAATTTTATATTTTCTAGCAATTAACTAACTTTACGATTTAGCGCTAAATTCATAGCCGTTTCTGATAATGTGCGACTGTCTAACTTACAAATGCACATAATCCCCCAACCATCAAAATAGTCAGGTGCATGTTGTAAAAAGAAATTGCAGTGCACATCTTGATGCGCTCTTAAGCTCTCCAATTGCGCTACATTTCGCATTGGAGACGTAGTTTCATGCACATAAACACCATTGCAGCGTTTTTGCACTTCTGGATAACGCGCCGCCATAATCTTTAAGATTTCACAGTATTCTTTAGGTGTACTTTTCCCCACCCTTGGGAAAAAATTTTGTGAACGTGAGGCAAATAAAGAATATATTTTAGGCTGATTAATCGTAATGACGAACCATAAAGGAATAAATGGATGTTTAAAACGTCTATTCAACATCGCTTTAACCGCACTTTGAATAGTGAGATTTTGCTTTTGGTATTCTGGCAAAAAACCTGCACGTGAATTCACGACATGCATAGTTTGGTTATTACACTGAATCTGAAGAATAGGAATGACGTTTTGCCCAACTAACTCTCCCTTACAGTGATAATGAATAATCGTTACTGCAATCGCATCTGGCGCATAAACGAATGCTTTGAATTCATCTAAGCTAGAATTAGGGAAAATGATTTGGTCAAATTGATATATTTTTTCAAAAAAATAGTGCTGTTGCTGCGTTGAAAGCGCTTTAAAATCAAAAACTGTTTCAATTATATTCATGTGAACATCTCAGTTTTATATTTTGGCGTCTGAAATCTTAAAAGCTGCGTACAGATGAGAAGTTAACTAAAAATTTCAAAAAACATACAATTTCTTATTTTATTATAGTAAGTTACTAAAAAATAAACAATTTTTTAAAAAATTAAAAATAAATGTTTAATTTAATTGATTTTTTTACCAAAAATTATATTTATTCTTTAATTATATATCAAAATTTATATATTTTGTGAGGTACATCTCATTATTTTAAGATGAGTGGTAATTTTACAAAAAAATAAGGGCTGAATTATCAGCCCTTACCTTACTTATTGCTCAACACTCAAGCAAATCATAAATTTGCTCTTGTGTTAAAGCAAAGCTTATTCAGCTTTGCTTTTTCTGACTTAGGTCAACTGAGCAGCAGCAATTTTTTTAGTGTCTACATTCGAAGCAGCGTCTGTGTAGCTTTCCATCTTGTCAAAGTTCAAGTACTTGTAGATGTCAGCAGACATGCTGTCGATTTGAGAAGCGTACTGTTGGTATTCTTCTGGTGTTGGTAACTTACCAAGTACCGCAGCAACAGATGCAAGCTCAGCAGAAGCTAAGTATACGTTTGCACCTTGACCTAAACGGTTCGGGAAGTTACGTGTAGAAGTTGATACGACAGTTGTGTTCGGCGCTACACGTGCTTGGTTACCCATACATAATGAACAACCTGGCATTTCTGTACGTGCACCAGCTTTACCATAAGTGTTGTAGAAGCCTTCTTCCATCAATTGACGCTCATCCATACGAGTTGGAGGCGCTAACCATAGACGAGTAGATAAAGAACCACCAGGAACTTTGTCTAATAACTTACCAGCAGCACGGAAGTGACCGATGTTTGTCATACAAGAACCGATGAATACTTCATCAATTTTGTCGCCTTGAACGTCAGAAAGAAGTTTTGCATCATCTGGATCGTTCGGGCAGCAAAGGATAGGTTCTTTGATGTCTGCAAGGTCAATTTCATACACTTTCGTGTATTCAGCGTCAGCATCAGCTTTAAGAAGTGATGGGTTCGCTAACCATTTTTCCATGTTCTCAACACGACGAGCCATAGTACGCGCATCGCCATAACCTTCAGAAATCATCCACTTAAGCATAGTGATGTTTGAACGAAGGTATTCAGCAACTTTCTCTTCAGAAAGTGTGATAGAACAACCAGCAGCTGAACGTTCAGCAGAAGCATCAGATAATTCAAATGCTTGCTCAACAGTCAAGTCAGTTTCCATTTCTGTTAAGTCGATTTCTAAGATACGACCAGAGAAGATGTTTTTCTTACCTTTCTTCTCTACAGTTAAGTCACCTTCTTTAATTGCGTAGTAAGGAATCGCATGTACAAGGTCACGAAGCGTGATACCAGGCTGCATTTTACCTTTGAACTTCACAAGTACAGACTCAGGCATGTCAAGTGGCATAACACCAGTTGCTGCAGCAAACGCTACAAGACCAGAACCCGCTGGGAATGAAATACCAATTGGGAAACGAGTATGCGAGTCACCACCAGTACCTACTGTATCTGGAAGAAGCATACGGTTTAACCAAGAGTGGATAATACCGTCACCTGGACGTAAAGAAACACCACCACGGTTCATGATGAAGTCAGGAAGCGAGTGTTGCATTTGTACGTCAACTGGTTTTGGATACGCAGCTGTGTGACAGAAAGATTGCATAACGAGGTCTGCAGAGAAACCTAAGCATGCTAAGTCTTTTAATTCGTCACGCGTCATCGGACCTGTTGTATCTTGAGAACCAACAGTTGTCATCTTAGGTTCGCAGTAAGTACCTGGACGAACACCTTGACCTTCTGGAAGACCACAAGCGCGACCTACCATTTTTTGAGCTTGAGTGAAGCCTTTACCTGTGTTTTCAGGTTGTACTGGCGTACGGAACAATGTAGATGGTGCAAGACCTAAAGCTTCACGCGCTTTAGCAGTCAAACCACGACCAACGATCAAGTTAATACGACCACCAGCACGTACTTCGTCTAGAAGCACTGGAGTTTTAAGTTCAGATTCAGCGATTTGCGCGCCGTCTTTGAACGCTGTTACTTTAGCAGCAGCATGGTCGATCTTAAGAGTGATTTCATCACCCATGTTCATGTTAGAAACGTCGATTTCTACAGGTAAAGCACCCGCATCTTCCATTGTGTTAAAGAAGATTGGCGCGATTTTACCGCCTAAGCAGTAGCCGCCATCTTTTTTGTTTGGAATGTGCGCAATTTCGTCACCGAAGAACCAAAGTACAGAGTTAGTTGCAGACTTACGAGAAGAACCTGTACCTACAACGTCACCCACGTAAGCAACTTGGTTGCCTTTCGCGATTAAGTCTTTGATTTGGTTTAATGGACCAACTTCACCAGGAACTTCTGGGTTGATACCATCACGTACGTTTTTCAACATTGCATTTGCGTGCAATGGAATGTCTGGACGGCTCCATGCGTCTTGTGCAGGTGACAAGTCGTCAGTGTTAGTTTCGCCAGTTACTTTGAAAACTGTAAGTTTGATTTCTTCAGGTACATCTTTACGGCTAGTGAACCATTCAGCATCAGCCCAAGATTGTAAAACTGCTTTCGCGTTTTCGTTACCTGCTTTTGCTTTGTCTGCTACGTCATGGAACGCATCAAATACAAGCAAAGTGTTTTTCAATGCATCAGCAGCTAAGCCAGATAATTCTGCATTGTCTAAAAGCTCAACTAAAGGTGCTACGTTGTAACCACCAAGCATAGTACCTAGTAAGTAAACAGCACGCTCTTTAGACACGAGTGGAGAGGTTGCTTCACCTTTTGCTACAGCAGCTAAGAAAGCAGCTTTAACGTATGCCGCTTGGTCAACACCTGCTGGTACGCGGTTTTCAAGCAAATCAACTAAATAAGCTTCTTCGCCTGCTGGTGGATTTTTTAATAATTCAACTAATGCAGCTGTTTGCACATCATCAAGTGGCTTCGGTGGGACTCCGAGTGCGGCACGTTCTTCAACGTGTTGGCGGTAAGCTTCTAGCACGGTGTTATTCCTCTTTTTTAAAAAATTATTTGCGAATTCCTGCTTTTGCAAAGCATCACAAATAATATGGACTGCAAAATTTTACTAAACTTCCAGTTAAAAGTTAATGCAACTAAAGTGTTTCTTTGTGATGCCCATTATTTTATAACTAAATGATGCGCATATTGTTCAATTTACAGGCAAAACATGACTTAATTTTGACTTAAACTGCATTCACTTTAACTTTTGCCTAAAGTTTAACTCGTAAAAAAGGCAACCCAATGTTGCCTTCTATCTAAAATGAAAGATATTCCACCTTAGTGTACTGTAGTAGCTTGAAGATAGTGCTGTAATTGTTCACGGCTACCTTCAAACTTGAGCTGAATTTCATCTTCATGCAGCATACAATGCGCTGCACTAGCAAATGAAATCTGTACTTGATAAATCTTTGCGGGCTCATCTATTTGCTGACGTAAAAAAACCCGATCACCTAAACTTAAAACATAGTGACTACCACCAACAATGGCGACACCCTGTTCATCTTCTAAGAGCAAGTCTGCATTATGCAGGTAAGCAACCACTTCCATTATGCGCTCCTACTGTTTTTGTTATAAATTCATTATTCAGTAAAAAGATAAGTATTGCTAGTTTTAAGATTAAGAACTTGTCACAATTTATTTGTGGGAAATTTTAATGGCCTGACAACGAATACTAGACACTGTTTAGGCTATTTAAGTTTTGAAATTACTGTTGGTAGAATAATAAATATTCATAAAAAAACCGTTCTTTTAGAACGGTTTGTAATCTGGCATTTTATCATGCGGTGTAGCAATACATTTTTCAGTAAACTGAGCACGGATTTTTTCACGTGCGGCATCTGCATCGCCCTTAATTTCATCTATTGGCAAAGCATAAATTTGCTCAATAATCTCTAAAATAAAAGTACGGGTCGTATCATCTTCAATTTTGTTGGCATGCTCAATAGCTCGTTCTTTTTCAATTGCATTTTGACGATCTAGCATAATGGTACGTGCTGCATTTCCAACACTTCTGCAGTAACCTTGCCATTGCTCTTCTGGGGTTAGAGGTTTTTTTTCTGCACAGCCCATTAATGCAAGCACGGCAGTAACAACCAAAATCTTTTTCATTCACGCTCTCCTATTAGGCTTATGATAATCAATGTTCAACAAAATAAGAAATTTCATTGAAAAAATGCGCTCATGTAGAGCGCATTTTTTATCTGACTTAGCTGCGGTTAGAAACGCCAATTATAGAAAATATCCACCGCACGTTCTAAAGCCTGACTGGCTTCCAAATACAAGCGCTTATTCATTTGATAACGCAAGGTCAGTTTATTCACTGGGGTAAATACGCCCACACCATAACGAATAAATAAGTCTGGAGTAATGTAACCCGTCACACTAACTTGCGTGTCATCCCCCGTACCTTGGGCATCAAGCGCTAAACCACTTAAACCGAATGTACGTCCAATTTGGTTGGTCAAGGCACGTGTGCCACCCAAGCCCATACTGATCCCTGCTGCAGCAATGGTATTGTTTACATCCGACTTAAAGCTTTCAGTTTGACTCAGACCGCTAGTACCTTCATTGATACGTCCTGTAATCAAAGCATTTAATGCTTCCTGTTCAGATAAACCCGCATCGTTATAAACCTGAATATTTGGGCTGCTGGCTGTACCTGTAACCCTAAAGCCCACCATACTGCCTTGTACGTTTTTATTGGCATCCATATCTAGAGTTGGGTTTGAAATCGGGCCATTAAAACGTGCAATCGCACGGTTTAAGTCCAGACTCTGTCCGTATGCTTCAATTTTTACACGCTGACTAACACCAATTGCACCATTGGCACGCATGGCAGTTTCCAAACCACGTTGAGAAAGATACAAACGTCCAATAAGTGGAATACGGCTGTCAAAACCTTGGAAAATCACTTGATCACCCAAGTTTAGCTCTAAATCTGCTCGGATATCCCATGGACGTGCTGAACGTAGTAATGCGAGCTGATCTTGACCTTCATGTACTACACGTACATCAGAAGACACATTCACCACGGGTGCAGAAACTTCAGGCATAGAAATTAACGCACGTGGTACATCTACTTTCCCTTTTAAACTCAGTTTTTTCTGGAACGGTAAAACATCCAAAGAGACATCAGGCGTAATCATTGCAGTAATTAACGGCGCCTGACGTATTAATAAATCTTTACCATTTAAATTTAACTGAATTCGAGGATCATTTTTCCAATCCACACTACCTGTTAAACGTCCTACACCACCACCGCTATTAAATGCACCATTAATAGAGGCTTGATCTTGCCGAATTGATGAGTACAGCTGCACATTGGTCAAATTCACAGGTAAGGAAATCATGCTGAGTGCGCCATCTTTCAGTCGCATTTCACCAGTGATTAAAGGTGAGGTTAACGTGCCATTGACCTTACCTGCAAAAGACAGAGTACCTGCCATGGAACGCACATCGGCAATAAACGGTTTAAAGACTTTTAGTTGCACTTGATCGAAGGCGATTTCACCACGCATTGGCATATTTTTGCTGTAAGGATCTATCACCACATTGGCATAACCTGCACCAATTTCAGGCGTTTTGACATCCATTCGTAACTGTAAACCATCGGCAATGCTTTTAGCCACCAAAGCGACTTGTTCATAGCGTAAAGTAGAGCCAATATCTTGCGGGTCATCTGCTGCAATACCAATCACACCATTACGAGTAATCAGATGCGCATCAATTTTAGGTTTCTGCCCTTTGGCCCAAGCTGCTTTGGCATGACCATTGACCTTACCTGTAATGGCAAGACCTTCAGGCATAAAGGCAGCAAAATCGTTTAAATCTAGGTTTTGTGTCACAAACGATGCATTGGCTTTGGTTTTACTGACTAGAATCGGCTGATCAAAACACAACTGACTTTGCTGGCTCATCCAGCAATGTGCCCCCACATACAGCTCACCGTTTTTATGCTGATAGATTACCGCTGCATTTTGACGTTGCGCCAAGTGGGTTCTTAATGAGTCAAAATCACCTTTCTGGATTTGTCCAATCCAATCGTTTTGCGCATTCAAACCACCTGCAAGTTGAACATAAAACTTACTCAGTTTATTTTCTGCTTCAAGTTTTAATACATGCGCCTGACGTGTGCCTGCCAGCGCAATTTGACCTTGTTCAATCCCACGATTGCCACTACGTAGATGTTCCAGCGATGCGGTCATCAATGTTGCGGTATTTTCAGACGTTGGCAATTCACCCTGTATGCGCAATTTGCGTACACTGAAAATATTATTAAAACTGAACTGATCAACCGCTAAATTGGCGGTTGCTTTCAAACGTGGTTGCGACTGCACATTTAAATAACCATAGGCACGCCCACGTAAGCCCGAATATACTTCGTATAAGGCGGGTGCATTGACTTTAATGCGTAGGTTTTGTGCATTGCCAGTGGCTTGTAGCTGGTTTTTGGCATAAGACAGATACAAATTATTGGCTTCAAACTGTTGTGGCAAGAAACCTTTTTGATTGGAATCAATCACCATCGCCAAATTACCTGTACCACGTACAGGTTTATTATTCAGCATACCAGCTAAATTTAGACGCTCAATGTTAATACGCTTCTGCTTTTCTGACCAAATGCCTTGTGTGCGGATGTTTCCTGATAATTCACCACGTACACTCGATACAAAATAATGTGGTTTAAAACGAATTAAAGAAGCATTTAAATTCCAGCCCATCCCATTGTTCAGATGTAATAAACCATCTGCCACAATTTGCCCCGCGACTCCGTTATGACGTAAATCACTAATTTTGATCAGCTCAGGTGTGCCCGAAACTTTCAGCTTTAAACTGCCTTGACTGCCCTGAATTGCGCTGGCATTTAGGTCACCATCATAATTCACCGCAAAACTTTTAAAACCACCGCCTGCTTTGGCATCATGGAACAGTAAAGCAATCGTGCTTTGCCCTGTTAAATGTACACTTTCATTTTGGTTGGCCAGTCGCCCAGTTAAATTCACACCATTTAAATGAATAATTTGCTGATTCGGCAATGCAAAACCATTAGCTTTTAACTGCCCATTCAGCACATTTACTGGTGCTGCCGCTACCACAGTTTGTGGATTAAAATCTTTGGCTGCCAACACCGCATTCCATTTCAACTGACGTTTGTCAGAAGGTAAATCAATTACGGCGCTGCCTGCCAAGTGACTATTGCCCGTATCTAGCTTAAAGTTTGGAATATTTAAACGGTTGTTTTTAAGGTTTAATTTGGCTTGATACATACCTGCAGGCAAAGCCGTCTGCTCATGCGCACTGACTTTGGTCGCCACAAAAATATCTTGCTGTCCCTCAACCAATGCTAACTGTACATCCCCCGATTCACTTTTTAGCCAACCCACATAAGGCACTGCACGGTCAATATTATTCCAGCGCACATCCAACAACATTGGATTGACCGCTTTGTCCTGTGCTGGGTTTTGATCTAATTTTAAGTTCCATGTTTCAAATCGGTCAAAATCAACTTGTGCAGTTAAATGCATCCCTTTTTCCAAATGGCCTTTAGAAGTCAAATTGGCATCAAGGCTTGGCGGTAAAAAGTCTTTGACTACTTGTGGAATTAGGGGGTCTTTCGGATTAATTTTGTCCAAACGCCCAGTTAAGTCCCAACTCACTCGATCTTTCCAGCTCACTACACCTGCAACATTGGCAGCACCTTGCATAAGTTGTGCATTTAAATTACTAATGTTGAGCTGATTCACCAAGTCGGTGTACATCAAGCCTGTATATTGCCCTTGTGGAATATTCTTTCCACTTAAATCGGTCGCAATATCAATATCCAGACGTTTAATACCCCCTTTAAATTTGGCTGCACCTGCTTGGGTAAACAACTGCTGTTCCGTCAAAATAGGCCAGTGATATTGTTTAAATTGTAGTTCACCAAACATCGGCACTTGCTTGCGCATTGGATGTAACACGACCCAACCTGTTAATAAATCAGGCGTATTGGTTGCCACACCAGCTTGAATGGTATCTAAAGTGCCTTTCGCCACGACTTTAATGTCATGGATATTCAGACTATTGTGCAAGGATGGCAGATTTAGATCACCCGTCACGTTTAGTGGATATTTGCCCTCAAACTTCATATCGCCTGTTGCATTACGCACATTCAAATAGCCCATGTCCATGTGCGAGTCTTCAAATTTGAGCTCTGTGCCTGACCATAAAGCGTTATTTAAATGAATGTCGTAAAAATCGACCTGAGTGCCAGAAGCCGTTTGAATTAATAAATGATCGACATCTGCAGTGTCTAAGCGCAGTACAAATGGCAGACGAATTTCATTGAATTTGAATGGATCGTCACTCGGTGGGCCTTTAGGATAAATTCGCAGATTACGCACGTCGGTACGATTTAAATGAATTTCTTTATCTAAAATAGCACGCCAACCAAGAACGACATCGGCACGGTCAATTTTGACATCTACAGGTTTTAAGCTGACGATGATATTGCGCAGAATAATACCGCGCCATAAATTACCACCTTCATATTCATAATGAATAATTTCCTGACGTTGCAAGACACTATCAAGTAAAAACTTAGAACCACGGTCTGTTGAGAACATCACCACCAAAGCAGATACCAATAGAATCAGCATAAACAGTAGTGACAGTAAAACACTCCTGAGTATTCGACGCTTTTTGGGCAGCATCTCTGGGGTTTCTGGTTGCTGTTCAACTTCAGCCATAATGATCTCTAAGTCTTAAATTTATAGTTGAGAGCCAATAAAGAAATGTAGACGGATTGGATGGTTGTCATCTGAAATACCCGATGCCACATCTATCCGAATTGGACCAATTGGAGATGCCCAACGCACACCCAAGCCTACGCTATATTCGGTGTCATTACTAAAATCTGTATCGTAGGCATTACCAAAGTCACTAAATACCGCAGCACGCCAGCCCTCTTTAAATTGATAGTTATATTCCAAAGAGCCTACAGCCAAAGCCTGACCACCAATTTTAAAGCCATCAATCTGTGGTGCTAAAGATTTATAGTCAAAGCCACGCAGACTCTGGTCGCCCCCCGTAAAATAACGCAAGTTATAAGGTACTTTTTTAAAGTCTTCGGTGTAGATATAACCTAAGTCACTACGCCCCACAAACTGGTGATTGTCATTTTCACCCATGGAATAAATAAAGCGCCAGCCTGCATTAAATATGGCTAAATCAGCATCACTAAGTAATGATTCGCTGCCCAGTTCTACTTTATAAATTTGTCTAAATCCCTTGCTTGGGTTTACTCGTCGGTTGCTGTCTGTTCTGGAAATTTCATAGCCAAGCAATAACGATTGCTGCTCAACATCTCCATTCGCAATAAAGGCATCAGGGACATTATCTAAAAATACATCGCCTGTTTCAGTTAAGCGGTCTAAACGGTAGCGCAGGCCAAAGGTATGCTGCCAGCTCCCCATTGGGTTTTTAATCACACGGTCTGCACCTGCAACCGCAGATTCGATTAATAAGCCACTACCTTGTGCAACATCATCACGCTCTTCACGCTCATAACCACCAACTAAGGCCACATAGTCATTTAATGGATGGTTATACGGAATGTTATAGCGCCCATCTATGGCTTGACGAATTTCAGATAGCTCCAAGTTGGCATCGAATGAATGACCTCGTTTATTGACAATGGCACGGCGATACTGCCCACGTAAACGGACACCCGTGTCTGTACCATAACCTGTACCAACTTCAGCACTGTTTAAACGGTCTGCATTTAAGGTCACAATGACAGGAATTTTTTTATCTATACGCGCTTGTTCTTTAAAGCGCTCTTCTTCAGTTTGCTTATTTTCTTGTTGAACTTGCAGGGTGCGTAGGTTTTCATTGGCAGGTCCTTCTTCTGTACCCGCAAATTCCGCTTCATTCACCACAGACTGTGTAACTTCTTGTGAAGAAGCCACCTGCTTTTTATCTGTAACCGTAGCATCACCCAAAGACAGCTTTTGCTGATCGACCAAGGCCTGAATATCAGGTGGCAATTCTAAAGGATGCTCTACAGGATCAGGACGAATTGTATCAACCAAAGTGTAGTTAAAATAACGTGAGTTGGTTAAGTTGTTGGCTAAACCATTGACACGCCAAAAGGTATAGTCAGCATTTTCCTGCCAAGTCACCATACTTTGTAAGATGTCCATATCAAGCGGGAATTCCTGATTTGGATCGCTCATACGGAATTCCACTGCACCAAGTTTGTAACGCTCGCCCGTTTCATAGCGTAAATTTATATCTGCTGTATTTTGCGGCTGTGCGACTTTAACATCATGCAAACGCCAATAACTGTCGAAATATCCATTGTCTGTGGCAGCATCGGTAATTCGCTTTTTGGTTTGCTCGTACAAACCATGATTGAACACGTCATCTACTTCTTGATCTGGCAATACGCCAATGACCTGAAATTGTGCCTCGTATTGCCCTTCGCCCGTAAACTCTATATTTTGTTGTTTAATCGCCACAGGTGGATTAGGCACTACATTTACACGTACGCGACTGTCACTAAGTTTTTCAAATTTAAATTCGGCATTGTAAAACCCCACCGCCTGCGCTGCCTGATTGGATAAGGTGCGCAACTGTGGCAAGGCCACTGGAAAGTCTGCAAACGATTCTTGGGTAAAACTTGAGAGTTTTGCCTTAATGTTGGCACTTAAATTATCTACCGCTGTGCGATAAGCTTCTGGTGAAACTTCTCCAATGGCGTTTTGTGTTCCATTTTGAGCACTGTTTGCGCTAATCACAACATCGGCACTAATCCTTGGCACTTTGGCAGTATTGAGTTCACGCGGTGGGCGGACTTTATGTAATAGCCGTCTGAAAAAACCCGGTTGATCTGCATTTTCAGCCTGTGTCATCCAGCCCAATTCGGTCATGGTACTGTCTGCTGGGTTAGCTTCGACTACAATTTTGCTGTCTGCCTGAATGCTCGACATTAATGCATCTACATTAACGGGTGCTTGGTTAATTTGTAGCAACTCCTCTTGAGTTGCATCTTGCACCAAGGTTTCAGGAACCTGACCATTACGATCTAGCATCGCTTCTTGCTTGGCTTGTTCTGCCATCTGAAAAATTTCATTGGCAAGATTTTGATCTACAGGTGCGACAGGTAAATCTTCCAGGTCTTCAAATTCAATAGGTTGAAATTCGGGAAATGTCATGCCAGCTTGTTGTTGCTGTTGCAACATTTGCAAACTATCAACTTCTGGCGCTTGCGCCTGCTGCATTGCTTCTTCTATTTTTTGTAACTCTTCGGCGCTATCTTTACCTTGTGCTGCAGCCAGTTGCTTAATTTCGGCTTCGAGGCTCTGTGCTTCTTCTGCCACAGGTGTTTGGATCGTTGCAGTATTAATTTCACCTGTTGCTTGTTGCACTGTATTTGCCGCTGGAATACTTTCAGCAAAACTTGAAGATGCAACAAAACCCAAAAACAGACCAAGCCCGATATTTTTTGGCATATTCCAACACAAAATAGCGTGCATACTGGAACAAAGTACTGATTTTTTAAAGTTTGTATTGACAGGCATAAACAACTCTAAACTGATTTAATTTTTATGGAAAAACCCCAATGAACGCGCGTGCAAACACCAATTTATTTGATTTTTTCATCAGTGAAAAGACTTGAAACATCATACATGATTTTCTGTACTATTATATCAAGCGGTCACATTTCTTAATAAAACTAAACGAAGTTAATCACGCATGGAAAAAAATGAACAGTTAATGAAAAGTCGGCGCTTTTTGCCGATGTTTCTCACTCAGTTTTTTGGCGCACTCAATGATAATGTTTATAAACAAGCGCTGCTTTTGGTCTTTACCTATGGCTGGATTAGTCAGCAGTCTGCAAATGTCAGTACGCTAAATAACTTAGCTGCTCTACTGTTTATTTTGCCTTATTTCATTTTTTCAGCGACTGCGGGGCAACTGGCAGACAAATACGAGCGAGCGCAACTGGTACGTGCCATTAAATTGCTCGAAATTATCATCATGCTCATTGGTACTGCAGGTTTCCTGTTGGGAAATTTATGGTTGCTATTGATTGCTTTATTTTTAATGGGCGCTCAATCGACTTTCTTTGGCCCAATTAAATATGCCATTTTGCCCGAAGTGCTCAAACCGCATGAACTGATGTCGGGCAATGCTATTTTCCAGTCAGGGACTTCAATTGCCATTTTACTGGGTATGATTTTAGGTGGTGCTGTCATTTCTGTTTCTGCGGGAAATTTACTGTGGATTAGCCTGACAGTCATTGTAATTGCACTGATTGGCTATGCGTCCAGTCGTTTTGTATTAACCCAGCGTGTGACTGCACCCGAGATTGAAATTGACTGGAATTTTTTCCGTACCAGTTTCCAGACTTTAAAATATGCCAAAAGCCTGCCGATGATTTTTTTGATCTTACTTGGAAACTCTTGGTATTGGTTTTATGGGGCAACTTATTTGACCCAAATTCCACAACTGACTCAGCAGAATCTACATGCTTCTGAAAACGTGGTGAGTTTATTACTCACCCTATTTTCAGTTGGCATTGGTGCAGGTTCTTTGCTGTGCCGCAAATTAGGTGGCTCAGAAGTCAATATAAAAATGGTTCCAATTGGTGCAGTAGGTCTAACCATTTTCGCTTTTTATTTAGCAGGTGCATTGGCCTTTGTACCGCCTCAAACAGGTGAACTACTTGGCTTATCAGCCGTGTTTCAGCAAGGCTGGAGCTATTATCACGTGATGCTTGCAGTTACTTTATTGGGGATTAGTGGCGGTTTTTACATTGTACCCTTATATGCCATGATGCAGGCTTATTCTCCTCGCTCACACCGTGCACGTGTGGTTGCCGCCAATAATATTTTAAATGCCATTTTTATGGTGTCGTCTGCGGTTTTCTCGATTTTAATCTTAAGTGTTTTAAAAATTGATTTAAAAATTCTATTTAGTATCACAGCGGTTTTAAGTGCCATTTTCACGATTTGGCTCTTGTTAAAGCTCAAGCCAATGTTAGATACTGCACAAGACTCGTTGGAGGATTAGTTCATGCGTCAGTACACAGGTATAGACAAGTTTATTCACTCATTTGACCAAGCCTTGCGCAGCTTAGTGCCAGGTACAACTTCGGCACAACGCGAAAACCCAGGCAATGCGGTTGAAACCAAATTGGCTGTGAGTGAAGCGCGTCATGTTGCTGGGTTAATGCGTGTTAACCACAGTGGCGAAGTATGTGCCCAAGCCTTGTATCACGGTCAGGCCTTAACCGCCAAATTACCCAATGTACGTCGTGAAATGGAACAGGCTGCTATTGAGGAGCAAGACCATTTGGCATGGTGTGAAGACCGTTTAAAAGAATTAGATAGCCATACCAGCCTGCTCAACCCTGTATGGTACGGTCTTTCATTCGGAATGGGGGCAATTGCAGGCATTGCAGGCGATAAATACAGTTTGGGCTTTGTGGCAGAAACCGAGCGTCAAGTGAGCTTGCATTTACAGCATCATATTAGTCAGCTACCTGAACAAGATGACCGTTCACGTAAAATTTTGGTGCAAATGAATGAAGATGAATTACACCATCGCGATACAGCGCTTAATGCAGGTGGTGTAGATTTACCTGTGCCTGTACGCTTGACCATGACCGCTATTTCCAAGCTGATGACCAAGACCAGTTATTATATTTAATGAATTGATGACACTTAAACGCTCACGATTGTGGGCGTTTTATATGTCAATGAAATAGAAAACATCTCGATTAAAACAATCAAGAAATAACAGAGAAAGAGCCGATTTTAAGTTATCCCAAGATTTATCCGCAGATTTTGTGGATAGTTTTCTGACTGTAGCCTGTATGTATACAGCAACGATATGGTTTTCGATGGTTTTTTATACAAAAATATTCACAGAATATGACATGCTGATGTCTGCAATCTAAGATCATGCATCTTAGTCAAAATGCTAAAGATTGATCACGAATCAATAACTCTAATTGCCTGATTTACTCTTCACAACGCACCACTGGATAATGATGCTCAGGATGCATAAATGCTTGATCTTGCCAAATTTCCCACATTGGAATTTTAACATCTAAAGCCAAAGGCAGTTTTTTCGGATTTAATTGCATGTGGGCTAAATCTGCTCCCCACGCAATAATATCAATATCCAGTGGGATATCGTGCGATGGACGCACACGCCCTGCTGCAACTTCCATTTCCTTGAGAATGACATTCAACTGTGCATAGCTCAAACGACTTTTGATTAAGCAAGCAGAATTCCAGTAATCTGCACCGATCCCATCACGGCAAGGAATGAGATAAATTTGCGAAAACTGTGTTTCACCCAAGGCAGCAATTTGCTGATAGGCCTGTTTAAACTGGCGTGAAGCTTCACAGTTACTCGCCAGAGCGAGGGCAAAAATCGTGTCGGTGGCGTTCAAGACGA
Organism: Acinetobacter sp. A3; assembly: GCF_012371415.1. Lineage (NCBI taxonomy): Bacteria > Pseudomonadati > Pseudomonadota > Gammaproteobacteria > Moraxellales > Moraxellaceae > Acinetobacter > Acinetobacter sp. A3. Next base: position 5,211 of record NZ_JAAZQW010000038.1, on the reverse strand, counting down.
ATTCCTACAGAATGTGCTTCTGGAATAATGGCAGGTTTACGAATCGTGATGGTAATAGATTCAATTGCTGCAAAGGTAGTAAAAAGTGCATCGAGCACCAATTTTGCTGCATGTTCGATTAATTTAGGCGCAGCATTTTGAATGACCTGTGCAGAAATGCTGCAGATTTCAGCATAATTTAGAGTGTCCTGTAACTCATCTGAAGTGGCGGCCTGATCTAAATTGGTCGTAATAATTAAATCCAACATCAAAGGCTGTTGAATCTGACGCTCCCATGCAAAACAGCCAACCACTGTCTCTACCTTTAAGCCTTCAATGATAATTGCGTCCATTTAAAACCTGCAAAATTCGTGTGTCATTGCTATCTCAGTGAGTAGCTATTATGAATCGTCACGATCAATATGAGAAAAACCCTCTTGGCGAAGAGGGATTTTAAATCTACTAAATTAAGTACCGTTTGACCCTTAATGTTTCAACAAAAGGTTGGGGTCCATGCTTTGCACCATCTGCAATCGTTGATCTGCATAAATGTCAGTATAAGGTGCCAACACGCGCATGAAACGATCGAAATACAACATTTGCTTGAACAGCAAAGCAAAATCACGTGGGAAGCGAATCCCATGACGCTCACCTACCGCGACCATGTCCATCATAATGTCGTTTAAATCGGCAGGATTAGAAGTTAGTAATTCTTGAGGGTCGGCCAATAATACACCGCTGAATAAACGCTCTAAGTCCGCAGCCAAAACTTGTGTATCAATTTGAGTATCGGTCATGCCCATTTTCAGCATATTCTCTGCCATGAGCGTGTAATTGGTATTTTGCAAGGCATCCATAAAGGCCATACAAGCCGTCCACACTTCAGGGTTGAGCTGTCCAACAATACCAAAATCAATAAAGCCCACCCGACCATCTTCAAGCAACATCAGGTTGCCTGCGTGTAGGTCTGCATGGAAACTGTTACACATCATCAAACTACCAAACCAAGTATTCATGGCTGTAATCAGTACTTGTGATGGATCATTAGATACTTTTTTGACTACTTCAAAATCAGTCAAGGGCACACCATACAAGCGCTGCATGGTTAGTACCCGACGGGTTGAATACTGATGATATACTTTAGGTGCAGTAGCTTTATTGTTTTGAGTCAAATTCAGGTAGTTGATAAAATCATCAAGGTTACGTGCTTCTTCAATAAAGTCTACTTCACGCACCATGCGGGTTTTGATTTCTTCTACAATATCGGCCAAAGACGCAAATTTGACCTTAGGTACTGCTTTTTCAAGTATTTTGGTGGCCCAGTGCAGGACGTTTAAATCGGTATAAAGAATTGTCTCTACACCTGGCTTTTGCACTTTAATCACCACATCTTCGCCACTGACCAATTTAGCCGCATGCACTTGCGCAATAGACGCAGATGCCAATGGTGTTTCATCAATAGAGGCAAAAATTTCATCTAGGTTGCGCCCTGCAAATTCAGACGCTAACACTTGCTGCACATAACTAAATGGCAAGCTTGGTGTCTGGTCTAAACAACCTTGAAATTCTTCGACATATTCACGTGGGAACAAAGACGGCGTACTGGCAATAAATTGGCCCAGCTTAATATAGGTTGAACCCAAAGATTCAAATGTTTCGCGCATGAGTTTGGCGTTACTTGGTTTTTCAGTTGCGTATTTAATGCCAGCCTTGGCCGCCACCACTGCAGTTTCACCCATACGGGCAACTGAACGTAAACCATCTAACCAGATATTATTTTTCATCATGTCTGAGTCATATTAAAGTAGTGTGAGTTTAACAAATAATGATAAGAGAGAAAGTCTATCTTGCCTGACAAACTGGGCAGTCTGTATCTTTTTCGAAAGCCAATATGCGTTGTTTCATGCTTAGACCATCCCAAAGCAATAATTTTTGCTTGAGTGCAGTAATGCCTAAACCTAAATACAACAACGCATGGTGTGCTTGTAAGCTCGCCATTACATTTGGGGTACTGGCCAGCACCCCGCTGTCTGCGCAGCGTAAACTCTCGTTAGCATGTTCTTCTTTGGGAAACAGGCACGCATAGCAAGCCGAATCGCCTTCTACCATAAACATTTGCCCTTGAAAGCCAATTGCTGATGCACTGAGCAAAGGCACATTGAATTTTTGACAAATTTGATTGACCAAATAACGGGTGCTGAAATTGTCACAGCCATCTAACACCAAATCTTGTTGAGCAATTAAATCACCTGCATTTTGCTCATCCAGCAAGGTAGTTAAACTAACAATCTCGATAAACGGATTAATTTCTGCAAGACGTTTCGCTAACACTTCGGCCTTATAAAAGCCTAAATCTGCAGGGCTATAAGCAATTTGGCGTTGCAGATTACTGGTTTCAATCACATCGGCATCAATCAGGGTAATTTTACCCACGCCTGCCCGAGCCAGTAATTCTGCACTTAAACAGCCAATCCCACCGCAGCCCACAATCAGTACATTGGCGAGTTTTAATTTTTCTTGTGCTTCAATGTCCCAGCCATCCAATAAAATTTGACGACTATACAAATGCATTTCTGCATCACTCAATTCAAACTGAGCATCGAATATGCTATCCAAGAAAATATCCTATTCTATACGGCCAAAACGCCAAGTATAACGGTTATTTAAAGCAAACCACTACGATCGTACTTTGAATGTTTTGCATTTAAACAATACACCAAGCACATCATTTAAAGCTGCGGCAGCTTAATTAAAAATGCATACGCATACCGACATTGTAAGTCACACCATCGGCATCACCTAAATATTCATTGTATTGACATACTCCCACCACTTTCACGATGTTCAAGTGGGGGATTCTAAAAGCAAAAGCTCTTAGGTGACTTCCTCACGGATTTCACTTGCTTTCTGCTTCGCAAGGCGACCTTTACCGCATCCACCCTCCACAGACAAAACGGTGTGTCCCACCGCCAAAATGTTGCGAGAAGCATTAATATCTGCATTCTCGCCAAAGCCACACTCGACACAACTAAAGTTTGCTTGAGTAAGCCTATTTTCTTTTGCAACATGACCACATGAACTACAAGTTTGACTTGTATATCTAGGGTCAACTTTAACAAGCAAACCACCTCGCCATTGCTGTTTGTACTCCAACATACCAACAAGCATTGACCAACCTTGATCCAGGATTGATTTATTTAAGCTGGACTTGGCTTTAACATTCTTTCCTTTTTTCTCGATTGAGCCTTTCGCTGACTTCGACATATTGGCTACTTTTAAGTCCTCAACTACGATCATTGCGTGGTTTTTGCTGAGCGTTGTGGTGACTTTGTGCAAGTAGTCATGCCGAATATTGGCAATATGATGATGTAATGTATTGATCTTGAGATTCAGCTTTTTCCAATTTTGACTGAACTTGTTTTTCTTTCTCAGCTTGCGCTGAAGCCTAGCCAATTTTACTTGATTGGCCTTGAAACTATTGATCGGGTCGAATACTTGACCACTAGACGTTGTAATTAACTTTTTAATACCTAAATCAATGCCAATGGCTGATTTCGATGGATGGACTGGTGCTTCTACCGTATTTTCAGCACCAAATGACACATACCATCTCCCGACATGCTTGGAGATTGTGACGTTCTTAATCTCACCCACAATATTTTGTGATTTTCTGAATTTCACAACGCCAATGTCATTAGGTAACTTAACTTGGTTGCCTTTAACCCAACAGTATCTATTGAATTGAACAATACGAATGGAATCATAGCCATTAGATTTCTTTTTGAATCGTGGCATGAGTGGTCTAAGTTGGACTTCACGACCATCAGGCAATTTAAAGAATCTTGGTTTTTTGGCTTTAAATGGTTTTTGCTTTAACTTGGCTTGTTCTTTCGGGTCAAAGAACTTCCCCCAAGCATCACCAAGATCACGCACTTTTTGTTGAAGTGAAACGCCATTTGAACTATTTTCTAGAAAAGCACACTCAGGTTTTTTTCGTAATTCAGGAATTTTATTGACTAAATTAACTTTGTTGATTCGCTCATTATTAGCAAGCATCTCGAACGATACAGCTAAAATTTGATTCCAAACAAAACGTGCAGAGCCAAGCAACTTGTTTAAAACAAGCTCCTGCTCTGCATTAGGCTCAAGCCTAAATTTATACGCTTTGTTGATTTTCATAAATGAGTATGTATGTGTTAATATAATCAAATGCTATCATTAAATGAACAATCAAACAATGACTGAAATCTATAAAAACCGCCATTCAGCCTTTAACTTACACGTACACTTAGTATTTATTACAAAGTACAGAAAGAAAATTCTAAATGATCTACATCATAAGTATTTTAGTGAGTGTGTAGCCGAAATATGCAAGGATTTTGATGCAGAGCTAAAAGAATGTAATGGTGATGCTGACCATGTTCACATGCTTATTCAGTACCCACCAACTGTTCAGCTTAGTAAGTTGGTGAATAATTTAAAATCGGTAACAAGCAGAAGAATGCGGAATGAATTTTTAGATTTACGTGGTAGTTATGCAAAACCTGTTTTATGGTCAAGGTCTTATTTTGCAGGGTCGTGCGGTGGTGCGTCTTTGGATATTATTAAAAATTACATTCAAAACCAACAAAGTTAAAATCTGTGAAATTCACCTCCACCCTGACTGTCGGGTGGAGTCCTCTTTCACTTAAAGATATAGAAAATATAACTGTGAAAACAATAAATTATATTATTCATTTTCACCCAAAATAATAAACATGACTGTGTGCATACGCATAACAACGACACAACATAATCCAAGACAAATTTCGTCGCTCAAGCCTGTGCTGCGATACAACCAACATCAGTAAAACAACATCAAAAGGATGTGATGACATGACTAAGGAAAGTTTTATCGACACGGTCAAAGCCGTGTCGCCTAACCCTGCCGATGCAGTGACCTACAACAAGTGGAAAATTCTGCTGTTGCTATTTTTAGCTAATATGCTGAACTTTTTTGACCGTACCATTCCTGCCACTATTATTGAGCCGTTACGCTTTGAATTTAATTTAAGCGACTTACAACTGGGCTTTGTAGCTGCATCATTCACTTTGGTATATGCAATTGCAGGTTTGCCTTTTGGACGCTTGGCCGACAAAGGTTCACGTAAAAAAATTAGGCTCTAGACTAGCAGATTTGCACTTAGTTTTACCTAATGAGGTCCCACAACTCTGTTGCTAGCTCATTAGGCT